>NZ_MTQB01000007.1:0-169488 GCF_001974855.1 Pseudoalteromonas sp. SK18
AAATGGACAATGCCAATCCATAATTGGAATCTGACATTGTCGCAATTGGCCATCCACTTCGAAGGTAGGTTAGATGGTGTGCTAGATATTTAGCAACTTAGGCTGACACAGAATTCTGAACGCCCTCAGATACTGTGTTTAGTTACCTTGAAAAGCGCTTTGCCTGTGACTGTACTACTTTATACCAGTCGTTTTTTGATAGTGGTTGCCAAGATATTAATGGCATAGCTATGACTCAAGAGGATCGACGACTCACGTTAGCTTACAGTGCGATTGATAAGCTTATTAAGCTAAAAGTTTTTCAAAGTTTAAAACCTCATATTAGCCTTGATGTATTAGTTGATAAAGTACTCAAAGGGCTTGCTAAAAAGTATCGTATTTCGGCATTTGATGGCATTACTGAGACTATTTATATTAGTCGCCTATACGTGAAAATCCCTTGTTATGAGCCATTTTACTATCAAAACAACAGGCTTCATAAAGACCTAAAATCAACTCAAAACAGCAAGCTTGATGAAATGATTTTTACTGCATTTAATAATACCCCTTTTATGTAAATGCTAAACTCATTGCTATAATTATTACCCCAAGACTTATAGCTTTTTCATTGTGTTTTAAATGGAGTTTTCATAGTAAAACTCCATTTAAGTGGTTTGTTTTTTTATTCATAATTCTTCCCGTACTTAAGCGAACGTCCTAGTTCGTTTTAATAACTTATGGGATTCAATCCCTTCAATAATTGGAATGACATTATGAACTTAAATAGCCTGTTAACGGATAGCAAAAGAATCCTTCGTCTTAAAGATGTACAAACTTTAACTGGTTTATCGCGAACTATGCTTTACGAACTGCAAGCTAAAGGCGAGTTCCCGCATAGTATCAAGCTCGTACAAAGTGGCCGCGCTATGGGTTGGCAATATAGCGATGTTATAAACTGGATTGACTCAAGGGTGCAAGGATGAGGTTTTTAGCTAAACGAGAAGTTGAAATTACTGATGAAGATATTTTCATTTCAAAAGTAGCAATTCAAAAACACTTTGGTATTTCTTCTTATTTAGTAGGGCAGCTAATTGCACAGGGTACGCTTTCAGAACCAACCTTATTAGCAACAAAAGTTACGGGTTGGCCTTTAAGTGAGGTCAAACAAATTAACTTTCCTTGTACAGCTTAGGATAATTAGGGATGTTAATTAAACTAAAACCTCCTTTTATACAATAGTCATTTGTTTACGAGGGCAACCAATATGCGGTCTTTAGAGTTATATCGTTGCAGGTTATTTATAATATTTAGAGAAAACTATGCCATCACAGTCAGTTCAAGAATTAAAAGATAAACATGGTTTTGAAGTACATTATCAAAAGTTATCAGAAGAATCTTATATTGCTTTAGAAATCATGAATTTTCCTAGTGGTTATTATTACGACATTCTTAAATCTACCTTAAAGCAGTTAGACGTTATGCTTTGTAAGTTTTCTAAAGTATTAGTGGTGAGGCTCGACTTAAGGTTAAAAGAATATAGTAAGAATAATAAAGTTGTTTCACAGTTTATTAGCGCTCTTCAAAAGAAGATAAAAAGTGCTTATGGTGAGTTTGCATATATTTGGGTTAGAGAGCAAAGCAAAGCGAAGCAACAACATTACCATTTAGCCTACTTTTTTAATGGTCATAAAATTGCGCATCCCAGCAAGGTAATAACATTTATACAATCAAAATGGGACTGTGTATCTGCTGGTGGCTCTGTTTATATTCCCGATAATTGTTTTTACCAATTGTTTACTAATCAGCCAAATTTTTATCAAAGTTTTAAGGATGCAGTTTACAGGCTTAGCTACCTTGCAAAGTGTTACTCTAAAAGGCGAGTCTCACAATCAGTAAAAAACTATTCTTCCAGTAGACTTGAATACAGTGAGGGTAGTTAAATGGCTAGAGGCGGTAAAAGAAAAGGAGCAGGTGCGCCAAAGGGCAACAAAAATGCTTTTAAGCATGGTGGCAGGGCTAAGGTAATGCATGGTGTACCCTTAGATAAACAGCTATCTGATTTTGAATATAAAGCCTTATGCTTAGTGCAATTAGAAACGCTCAAAAAGCTCAATAAAGATAACGATTACGAGTCCAGACTTCTAATTAATAATCACTTTAATAGATATAAAGGTACTTTGTCATTTGAGTTTTAGGCGAAAGGGTAGGTTTTACACACATAAAAGTATCTATAGCATTGTGAATCAGAAATTTTTAAAGTAATCGATCAAGCTACCAAACAATCAAACAGTAAACATAAAAACAATTTAAATCCTTTTATAACAGTGGGTTGGTGTTTTTGTGTTTTGAGTTAATTTAAAAGTTAAAAGGTGATCGCTTAAAAATGGCGATCACTAATATAGTTGATCACTCTAGTACATTTACCAAGGGCAAAATCTAAGTTAGTTTGCTTTGATAAATAGCATAACTTTATATAGTATCCTTATATACATTAATGGATTAGCCCCACTCTTAGGCTGTAAAGGAATACTTGTGTCACTCCCTGATTACCAATCTTTTATGACCCCGTTGCTAGCATGTTTAGCCAATGGTAAAACCGTTAAACTGCGTGATATTGATGCTGATGTTTACCGAAAGCTTGGGCTTAGTGCCGATCAACTAAAGCTCCGTATACCGAGCGGCAAGCAAACCTATGCCTATCATCGCTTGGGATGGGCTAAAACTTACCTAGTTCAAGCGGGTTTAATAGAACAGCCTAAAAGGGCTTTTTGTAAAATCACACAAAAAGGGCTGGCTGCAATAGAGTCTGGTGAGCCAATCAATAACCAATATTTAAGTAAATTTGATGCTTTCCTCGATTTTAAAACACGCTCTAAAGACGCAAACGAGCCCATACAAGTAAACACCACCAGCATAGTAAGCAATAACTCAGATAAAACCCCTGAAGAGCTTATAGAAGCCGCAGTCGATACCCTCAATACCAACCTAAGTGACGAAATATTAAAAGCGATATTAGCAGCATCCCCCGTGTTTTTTGAAAACCTAGTGGTCGATTTAATGCTCGCTATGGGCTATGGCGGATCACGTAAAGATGCAGGTCAAGCTACTCAATATACACAAGATGGTGGCATTGATGGGGTAATCAAAGAAGATAAACTTGGCCTTGAAATGATATACTTGCAAGCCAAACGTTATACTAATAAAACAGTTGGTCGCCCAGATATACAAGCCTTTGCAGGTGCGCTTGATATGCACCGTGCTAAAAAGGGCGTGTTCATTACCACCAGCAGTTTTAGTAAAGATGCCCTCGAATATGTAGGCATGATAGAAAAACGCATAGTATTGGTGGATGGCGCACAACTAACCGAACTCATGCTTACCCATAATTTAGGCGTAAGCACCAAACATGTATTTGAAGTAAAAGCGCTCGATAGCGATTACTTTATGGAAGATTAAAATGACAACGAATAGTAACTTTTCTCAAACCGCTGCCTTTATCTGGTCAGTAGCCGATCTCCTTCGCGGCGATTTTAAACAATCTCAATATGGCCGTGTTATTTTACCTTTTACTTTATTACGTCGCCTTGAATGTGTACTCGCACCAAGTAAAGATGCAGTAATAGCAGAGTTTGAGCGTATTAAAGCCTTAAACCTGCCAGAAGATGCACAAGAAAAACTATTAATAAGAGCTACAAACGGCTTAACCTTTTTTAATACCTCGCCTATGGATTTAGGCAAAATGGGTCAGGGTGATATTAAAGCTAATCTTGAGCGTTATATTCAATGCTTTTCAGCTGATGCCCGCGAAATATTTGAGCACTTTAAGTTTGATGAGTTTATTGGGCTATTAGATGACGCCAACTTACTTTTTAAAGTAGTTAAAAAATTCGCAATGACCAACTTAAGCCCACAAGCTATATCAAATCACGATATGGGTTTGGTGTTTGAAGAGTTAATACGTCGCTTTGCTGAAAGCTCTAACGAAACCGCAGGTGAGCACTTTACCCCACGCGATATAGTTCGTTTAACTACCTCACTGGTATTTATGGAAGACGACGATGCCCTAACCAAAGAAGGTATTATTCGTACCATTTACGACCCAACGGCAGGTACTGGCGGCTTTTTATCATCAGGCATGGAGTACGTGCATGAGCTTAACCCTAATGCGGTTATGCGCGCATTTGGCCAAGAGTTAAACCCAGAGTCTTACGCTATATGTAAAGCCGATATGCTTATTAAAGGGCAAGACGTAAGCCGTATTAAATTAGGTAATACATTATCGAATGATCAGCTAGCAGTAGATAAGTTTGATTACATGCTGTCTAATCCGCCATTCGGTGTTGATTGGAAAAAGATTGAAGGCGATATTAAAGACGAACATACCATTAAGGGCTTTGATGGTCGTTTTGGTGCAGGTTTACCAAGAGTGTCTGACGGTTCGCTATTATTTTTAATGCACCTTATTAGTAAAATGCGTGATGCATCACCCTCTGCAAATGATTCTAACAGCGGTGGGCGTATTGGTATTATTCTAAATGGTTCGCCTTTATTTACGGGCGGTGCAGGCAGTGGTGAAAGTGAGATTCGCCGTTATATTTTAGAGTCTGACTTACTTGAGGCAATTATTGCCCTACCTACAGATATGTTTTACAACACAGGTATTGCTACCTATGTATGGGTGCTCTCTAATAAAAAAGCGCAGCAACAAAACCCAGAGCGTAAAAACAAGGTTCAGTTAATAAATGGCGCTAATCTGTGCGGTAAAATGCGTAAATCTCTTGGTTCTAAACGTAATATCATGAGCGAAGACGACATTAAACTAATCACTCGCAGCTTTGGTAACTTTGCACAAGTAGAAACAACAACACTTGAAGAGCTAGGCTTAACTAAACCAACCGAGGCTAAAAGTAGCCGAGGTCGCCAAGCGGCTAACCCTAAAGTCGATGTAGCAAAAACCTTTGCTAGCAAAATATTTAATACCTATGAGTTTGGTTTTCGCCGTATCACTATAGAGCGCCCACTTAGGTTGTCAGCGCAAGTAACTGATGAAGCTATTGCATCCCTGCGCTTTGCACCTAAGCCTTTCAATGCAGCCATGATGGCGCTTTATGAAAAATTTGGCGCACAGTGGACTACTGACAACTCGGGTAATAGTCAATATGGCGATTTAAGCACTGTTGAAATTGAAGCCAGAGCTATTATTAAAGCCGACTTCCCAGAGCTGAAAGAAAAACAAATTAAAGATGTATTAGAGTCTAAACTTTGGTTATTCCAAAAATCACTCATGGAAAAAGCGCAGCAACTACAAACACAATTAGGTGACGATGCTGGTGGCAAGCACTTGCAATCAGACGACTTTAACCAGTTTGATATAACCTATACACAAGCCCTTAAAGCGTTAGATATTAAGCTCGAAACCAAAGAGAAAAAACAGCTACTAGATGCTGTTACCTTTAAAAACCCAGATGCAGAATGCGTGGTTGATAAAATCTATAAAGATTCAGCAGACCCAATGTATGGCGCATTTGAATACCAAGGTAATGTGACAAAGTGGCAAGGTAAGGTCGTGACTTATAAGCAAGATGGCGACTTACGCGATAATGAAAATGTACCGCTAAAAGATGCTTATTTAAACGGCTCTGCCCAACCAAGTATTAATACCAAGCTCATGGTTGAAAACTACTTTAACCGCGAGGTAGCCCCCCACGTAAGCGATGCATGGATAAACGACACCAAGTGCGATGATAAAGACGGCGAGCTAGGTATAGTTGGTTACGAAATCCCCTTTAACCGCCACTTTTATGAGTACCAACCACCACGCGACTTAGCCGAGATTGATGAAGAACTTGATGCTGTGAGTAGTGACATAATGAAGTTGTTGCAAGAGGTACACTCGTAATGAAGTATTGTGATCTTAAGTCATCTAATATGGTGACTTTGCTGCTAAAGCTAACCTCATGGTGGGTTAAAGCCCAACAAATAACTATTATTAATTTACTATTGTTATTGACCTTATCGTCATTAAAAACTAATATAATACGTAATATACCCGCCAAGCCTATGTGCTTTGATTTATCAAAATTCATGCTGAAATTGTGCGGGTTTTCTTTTTTCTACGCCTTAATAACTTCCTCCCATTTAAAACATACATGCCATCTAGTAAAAAGTTTTGATAGGGAATTGATGTGATCCCATTTTTCAAACCCTCAATTAGCCTTGATGAGCAAATAGCGTTACTCCAGCAGCGTGGGCTAAGTATAAAAGAGCCTGAACGAGCTAAACATTATTTAGAGGTTATTAGCTTTTTTAGACTATCAGCCTATATGCGGCCTTTTCAAAAGTTACACGATGAAGAGCACCCATTTAATGAAGGCAGTGAGTTTAAACAAGTGGTTGCTTTGTATGCTTTTGACCGAGAGCTTAGGCTGTTAATTATGGATGCGGTTGAGCGCATTGAAGTTGCTACCCGCTCCATGTTTAATAATGTTATGGGCCCAAAGTATCAAAAAGATGATGAGCCTTATAGTGGCTCTCACTGGTACATTGACCGCAATCACTTTAATCGCAATTATGATCATAATCGATTAATTAAATCATTAAGTGATAAGCAGGACAAAGAGCGTGGCATTTTGGCAAGAGAAACCGCAAAAATTAATAATTCGCCGCAACATACCCCAGAAAAAAAAGCGGAATTAATTAATCTAAAGCAACGTGAAAACTATTGCCGATATTATGTGAGCCATTATAACGAGCCTAATTTACCACCATGTTGGGCTGTAATTGAAGAGCTAACGCTGGGTGAGCTTTCCCACTTATATAAAGGGTTAGTTAAAGACTCCGACAGAAAAGCTATCGCAAAGCGCTTTAATGTTCCTCAGGATAAATTTGCGAGTTGGTTACATACTCTTACCTTTATCAGAAATTGTTGCGCGCATCATGCTCGCTTGTGGAATAGGGAGTTACCTATTGCACCTAAGCTACTAAGGGACGCAGAATGGCAGCTACCCACAGTGTTACCTAATAGCCATATACAGCCTGCAAAACGCTTATATTCAGTTTTATTATTGCTGGCACACCTAATGAAAGAAGTAAGTCCCGATAGTCAATGGACAGACAAGCTTGTTCAATTAATAGTTAAGCACCCAGAAGTACCCGTTAGAAATATGGGGTTTCCTGAAAATTGGGCAACGCATCCATTTTGGGCTTTGAAGGATGATGAGAATGCATAAAAACAAACACCTAAAATCACAGCAAACAGCAGAATATAAGCAATGGCTAACAGAGCTTAAACATAAGGTGGTATCTAGCCAGCAAAAAGCCGTTATTAAAGTGAATACCGAGCTTTTAGCCCTGTGCGGGCAATTGGGCAACAACTTGTTGCCCAATTGGTTTAAATCTCAATTTGGAGGTTCGCATGAGTGAGTTAAAAGCTAGCAAGTATCAGGCTTATCCTAAGTATAAGGATTCGAATATTGATTGGTTAGATGCTATTCCAGAGCACTGGACGACAAGTAAGCTCCGTTACACATTTAGTTTTGGAAAAGGACTAACTATAACTAAGGAAAACCTTAGGGATACAGGAATTCCTTGTGTTAATTATGGTGAAGTCCACTCTAAATATGGCTTTGAAGTTAATCCACAGAAACACCCGTTAAAATGTGTCGATGAGAAGTATCTTAAAACATCATCTTATGCGCTGCTACAAAATGGTGACATCGTATTTGCTGATACTTCTGAAGATATTGATGGCTCAGGAAACTTCACACAGTTAGTTTCAGATGAGCAGATATTTGCTGGTTACCATACTATTATATCGCGTCCATTTGATAGAGAGTGCAGTAGATTTTATGCATACTTACTCGATTCTAAAGAGCTAAGAACACAAATCCGACATGCAGTAAAAGGGGTTAAGGTATTTAGCATTACTCAAGCAATATTGCGTGGGGTTAGTATTTGGTTGCCTCCAATAGATGAGCGTACTCAAATCGCTAACTTCCTCGATCACGAAACCGCTAAAATCGACACATTGATTGAAAAGCAGCAACAACTGATTAAGTTATTAAAAGAAAAGCGCCAAGCGGTGATCAGCCATGCAGTGACTAAAGGCCTCAACGCAAAAGCCCCAATGAAAGATTCAGGTGTCGAGTGGTTAGGTGAAGTGCCAGCGCATTGGGTTGTGTGCAAGTTCGGTTATATTTCACAGGTTGTTCGAGGTGGCTCACCTCGTCCAGCTGGTGATCCTACATTATTTAATGGCGACTACTCACCTTGGGTGACGGTTGCTGAAATCACAAAAGATGATGAAATCTATCTAACCGAGACCGAGACATTTTTAACAAAGAAAGGGAGTGAGCAATGCAGGGTATTCTCATCAGGAACTCTATTGCTCTCAAATAGTGGTGCAACATTGGGTGTTCCTGCAATTCTTAAAGTTGATGCCAATGCCAACGATGGTGTTGTGGGGTTTGAGAACTTGCAGATTGACTCGGAATTCGCATATTTTTATTTATCTATCTTAACTGAGGATCTTCGTGAAAGAGTTAAGCAAGGATCTGGTCAGCCAAATTTGAACACTGATATCGTCAAGGATATTTCAATCCCGATTCCTCAAAAAGGTGAAGTTGATCAAATAGTAAGTTCAATCCATAAGTTAAGAAATAATTACTCAAATCTCATAGTTAAAGCTACGTCAGCTATTAAATTGATGCAAGAACGCCGAACAGCTCTAATCTCTGCCGCAGTCACAGGCAAAATCGACGTGCGCAACTGGGAGCAGCCTAATGACTAACAAGGTTACGCCGCCGCTTGGGCAGTTTATTTTATTTGAAACAAACGAAGGGCAAACTAAGGTTGAATGTCGCTTTGAAACTGAAACACTTTGGCTCACTCAAAACCTAATAGCTGAGCTGTATCAAAAGAGTGTACCGACTATAAATGAGCATTTAAGTAACATTTATAGTGAGGGTGAACTTGAACAAAATGCAACCATTAGGAATTTCCGAATAGTTCGAAAGGAGGGCACGCGCGAAGTTGCTCGCGATGTAGCCCATTATAACCTTGAAGCCATTCTTGCCGTAGGTTATCGAGTTCGTTCTAGGCAAGGCACACAGTTTCGCCAATGGGCTACAAGAACATTACAAGAGTACCTAACCAAAGGCTTTGTAATGGATGACGAGCGCCTTAAAAACCCTGATAACATGCAGTACTTTGATGAACTATTAAACCGCATACGCGACATACGTTCATCAGAGAAAATATTTTGGCGCAAGGTGTGCGATATTTACGCCACCAGCATTGATTACGACGGCAAAGCGCAAACCAGTGTTGATTTTTTTGCTAAAGTGCAAAATAAAATGCACTGGGCTGCTCATGGTAATACTGCAGCAGAGCTGGTGTTTAAACGTATTGATGCCGACAAACCTCATTTAGGCTTAACTAGCTTTGCAGGCACAGAGCCAACCCGCAAAGAGGTGGTTACAGGTAAAAACTATTTAAATGAGCAAGAACTTGATACGTTAAACAGGCTGGTTAACTCCTACTTAGAGTTTGCAGAGCTGCAAGCGCGTAATGGTAAGTTAATGAAAATGGCAGACTGGGCGAGCAAGCTTGATGACTTTTTACGGCTAAGTGACTATGAAGTACTTAACCACGTTGGCAATATTTCACAGGCACAAGCTACTGAAAAAGCCAAACAAGAATACGATAAATACCGAAGAGTAATTGATGCCCAGCCATCAAAGGTTGATTTAGACTTAGCTAATGCACTTAAGCAATTGCAGGGTAAACCTGAAAAGTAACTTAAATAAATTTTGCACATAAAGTAAAAAATAATAAATAAAGGGATAGAATTATGGAAAAGGATTTCAGGCTTTGCTAACTTAGATAATTATCCTAAGCTTCCTTGCCCTCACTGTAATAAGTTGGCGCTAAAGTTAGATAAAGAAAGTATTCAAACAAGGTCAACATCAGAAAAAAGTTTACTGCTATCGAGCAGGAAGTTTCGCTCAGAAAAAGAAACTAGACGGGTTAAGTTAGAAGCTAGCCAAGAGGTGATTAGTAAAAGTGATGGTTTTTGGTTACCCCTAATAGGCGCAATTGCTACAGTGTATTCTGACCATATTGATCCGATAAATGGTGATACTTATTTGTTTAATAGCTTTTTGAGCTGTAGCGAATGTAAAAAAAGTACTACCGCATCGGGTGTATTACTTGAATCGAGTAATAGCTTTGATACCAAGGCAAAAAAAACAAAGCAAATAAAAATAGATCATTTTTCGCCAACAGTGCCTATATTTCCTCTATCGATAAACACCCCGAAAGAGATTAGTGAAGAACTATTTGATGCATTTAAACATTTTCATTTTGATCCACCATCATCAGCCTCTAAGTTAAGACGCGCAATCGAGAAGTTTTGTAAGGATATGAAAGTTGAGGGAAGTAACCTTAACCGTATGATTCAAAATTTGGCTAAGACCCGTCCTGAAGAAGCTTCGTACCTTGAGCCATTGAAATTAGTAGGAAATGAAGGAACTCATAAGTCAGATGTTACTGAACTCGATTTATTGTATGCCTTCCAAATGTTTCAGTTTGTTTTAGAGCTCTATGATCGTAACGCTCGCTTTGATGAGCTTAAGGACGTTTACGATAAGCTAGCTTTAAGGTTTGGCAAAGACAAGTTACAGCTAGAACATAAGCAAGCAGCTCCTGAAGTTTTAAATAACTAAATATTATAAGAATAAAATCATGAATGATGTAACTCAAGAACGAATTTTTCAAGACGACATAATTAGCCAAATGGTAGCCAATGGTTGGGTTGAAGGCACAGGTGCAGGCTACAATTGCGAAACCGCTTTGTATGAACAAGATGCACTGGCCTTTGTTAAAAACACCCAACCAAAAGAGTGGCAAAAGCTGTGTAAGGTATTCCCTAAGGACCCTGAACGCCACTTTTTAGAAGCGCTGGTGGCACAGCTTAAAAAAGCCGATATAAACGCCACAGATAAAGCATCACGCACGTATGGGGTATTAGGTGTATTGCGCCATGGTTTAAAAATTCGTAATGCGCGGTTTGAGTTATGCCAATTTAAACCAGAGCATAACCTAAACCCCGAAACCCTCGCGCGTTACGAGCAAAACACCTGCCGTATAGTACAAGAGTTGGTGTATAGCCCGTATGCCAATGCTGAGCACTTAGCTGCAACAGGCAGCAAAGCCAAGAGCTGGCGCATAGATTTAGTATTGTTTGTAAATGGTTTACCTGTATCGACCCTTGAGCTTAAATCAGAATTTAAGCAAGCTGTTGAAAATGCCATTAAGCAATACAAACAAACCCGCTTACCTAAAGACCCTGCGACTAAAAAGCCAGAGCCACTACTTACCTTTAAGCGTGGTGCATTAGTACATTTTGCTGTAAGCCAGTACGACGTGTATATGACCACTAAACTTGCGGGCGACGACACCTTCTTTTTACCCTTTAACAAAGGTACAAGTGAAGGTGGTGCAGGTAATGATGTACCTGAAGATACTAGCCGTTATGCAACCGATTACTTGTGGAATGAAGTATTAGTGCCTAAAAACCTGCTTAACATTTTAGGCAGCTTTGTACACTTGCAAATAGAAGACAAGGAAGATTGGGAAGGGCGTAAATACAAAAAAGAAACGCTTATTTTCCCGCGTTATCACCAGTGGGATGTAGTAAGCAAGCTGATTGATGCGGCAATAGAAGAGGGCACAGGTAACAAGTATTTAGTTCAACATAGTGCGGGCTCAGGTAAGTCAAACTCTATTGCTTGGACAGCCCACCAGCTTTCTACTTTGTATGACGAGCAAGGTAATAAACAGTTTCATTCAGTGATTGTTGTAACAGATAGAACAGTACTTGATGATCAGCTGCAAGATACTATTTATCAGTTTGAGCATGCAGACGGTGTAGTAGGGCGTATAAATAATAAAGAAGGTGACGGTTCTAAATCAGAAAAGCTCGCCAGTGCACTTGAAAACGCTCAGCCAATTATTATTGTAACCATTCAAACCTTTCCGTTTGTATTACGTGCTATAGAAAACAGTACCAGCTTAAAAGAGCGCAGCTATGCGGTTATTGCCGATGAAGCCCATTCATCACAAAGCGGCTCTACAGCTCGCCAGTTAAAAGAAGTACTAATGACTGAAGAAACTGATGACGACATTGAATTGTCATCAGAGGATATACTCGATGCAACTGTTGCAGCTCGCCGTGGTAGTGCAAACCTTAACTACTATGCGTTTACTGCCACACCTAAAGCAAAAACAATAGAGCTGTTTGGTCGATTACCTAACCCAGAACTACCTCCATCAAAACAAAATAAGCCAGTGGCGTATCACATATATTCAATGCGCCAAGCAATAGAGGAAGGCTTTATATTAGATGTACTTAAAAATTACACTAACTATAAGGTGATGTACCAACTTGCTCAAAAAATAGAGGCGGCAGATGAAGAGGTTGATAGTAAAAAAGCAGCGGTAAAACTTAACCAATGGGTGCGTTTACACGACCATAATATATCGCAAAAAGTTAAAGTTATTATTGAGCACTTTAAAGATAACGTAATGGGTTTATTAGGTGGGCAAGCCAAAGCAATGGTAGTAACGGGCTCACGTAAAGAGGCTGTACGTTATAAGTTAGCATTTGATAAATATGTAGCTGAAGCCCTAGCAGAGCAAAAAACAGGTTACTCGACAATACGCGCTATGGTGGCATTTTCGGGCGAAGTTGAGTTTACTAAAAGTGACCCTGATAGCGCTGCATTTTTAGATAAAAAGTTTACTGAAAAAAATATGAACCCTGATCTTAAAGGCCGCGATATGCGCAAAGCCTTTGATAGTGATGATTACCAAGTAATGCTGGTGGCTAATAAGTTTCAAACGGGGTTCGACCAACCAAAGCTATGCGCTATGTATGTAGATAAAAAGCTAGGCGGCGTTGAGTGTGTACAAACCCTGTCGCGATTAAATCGTACTTACCCAAGTAAAGCTGAAACAGGCACGTTTGTATTAGACTTCTTTAATGCCCCAGAAGACATACTAGAAGCATTTCAGCCTTACTACCAAACAGCAGAGCTTGCTGATGTTACTGACCCTCAGATTGTTTTTGATTTGTTTGAAAAGCTGCGTGCGAGCGGTATATTTTTGTGGTCTGAGGTTGAGCAGTTTTGTGCAGCCTTTTTCACTAAAAATAAATCAAACGCGGCAATTAGCAATATTATTCACCCCGCTAAAGAACGTTGGCAAAAGCGTTATGCATCTGCAATTGAGGCGTATATAAAAGCCAAAGAAATGTTTGAACGCACCAAAAAGACTGAAGACGCTGTATTAATAGCTAACGCAGAAACAAGCTTTAAAGAGTGCAAACAAGAAAAAGACCGTCTAGAAATATTCAAAAAGGATTTAGGTAGCTTTACTCGCTTTTACGAGTTTATGTCGCAGCTGGTGGAATACGATGACAAAGAGCTTGAAAAGCTAAGCTTATTCGCCCGCCACTTACGCCCACTGTTACGTGAAAAAGTAGTGACTGAAGATGAGCTTGATTTAGATAACGTAGTAATGAGCCATTACCGCCTATCAAAAATACGCCAACAAGATATACAGCTAAAAGAAGACGCGCCTGATTACAAGCTAGAGCCAAGTAATGATGTGGGTAGTGCTAAAGCGAAGGATAAAAAAGAAGCGTTCTTATCTCAGATAATCGACAAGCTTAATGAGGTTTTCATCACTGATAACCTAACTAATAAAGACATGCTTAACTATGCATTTACAGTACGCGATAAACTAACTGAAAACGCCTCTGTAATGAGCCAAATTGCAAACAATAGCCCAGAGCAAGCAATGTTAGGGGATTTCCCTCAAGCGATGGATGACGCCATATTAGGAAGCAGTGACGCGCACCAAGAACAAATGATGCAGCTGTTGTCAGATCCTGTAAGAAACCAGCAATTTGCGCGGGTGATATTTGATATGTTAAGCGGAGGTAAGAATTAATGGCTATTAGTAACTGTAAATATTCTGATTGGTTACAAGAGTATACATTCGATAACTGTAAGCTTAATCGTAAAGAGTATGGTGAGTTTTTAACTAACTATATTAAGGGAGAGCACGACGGCTTTGTACTTAACTTAAATGGGGCTTGGGGAACAGGTAAAACTGAATTCTTAAGACGGTTATATAGCCACTTGATATGTGAAGGTCACCCGACTGTTTACATTGATGCATGGGAAAGTGACTTTTCAGAAATTCCATTGTCAGTTGTTGCAAGCGAACTAATTAACCAGCTTTCAACGATTAATCAAAATATTGGTGGTGAATTTGATAAAGTTTCAGAGTATTTGGGAAAGGTACTAAAGGGATCTTTTATAGGTGGAGCCGGTTTGTTAGCTAAACACCTTACAGGAGACTCTGCTGCGGGTATTGAAGCTGCTAAGGCTCTCTTTGAAGCAAGTCCTGAGGATTTTATATCAAGTGTTAAAAATAACCATAAAGAACAAGTTGAAGCAATAAAAAGCATACGACAAGAGCTTGAGCTTTTAGCTGAAGTGCTTGAAAGAAGTCATGGTAAAAGTTTACCTGTGATAGTACTAATTGATGAGCTTGATCGATGTAGGCCTAATTACGCTATAGAAATGCTAGAAGTGATCAAGCACTTCTTCACTACCAAAAACTTTGTTTTTGTTGTAGCTACAGATACTACACAGCTACAAGAGTCGATAAAGTCAGTCTACGGTTCTAATTTTGACTCTAATACTTACCTAAAACGTTTTTTTGATCGAGAAGCTAGGTTAGCAGAGCCAGATCTCGAGCACTATTTGAAATTACAAGAAGTAGATTTCACGCCGTATTCTGAAAAGGTAGTTCTTTATCCAAACCTTACAAACAATACGAAAAATAATATATGCCAGTATATCATATGGGTGGCTAAAGCTTACGAGTTGAGTTTAAGAGATGTTGACCAGTTAATTGATAAGTTAAAAGCGTGCTTACGATCAGCCCTATATGCTGAACAAAGCTCTAATAAAGTTCAGGTGATAAATATATTTTCTTTATTGGTTGGGATAATAGAATTCGATCTGAAGAGTAAAAGTTTTGATGAAAGAAAAAATGACAAGCCATGCATAGATGGTGGGCTATACAAACATAATACTCCGCTTGATAGCCATAGTGAGAATGTGTTTTCTGAGCTATATGAGCTAAATATGCATAATTCAGTAAAGCATAGTATTGAGTTTCAAGATAAGTATGGTGATAACCAAAAAGGTTTAGTTCATGGCACCCATAGTAAGGCCCATGGAAAAAATTATAGCCACTTCAATGGAATTATAAAAAAGCTATCCCTTGAAATAGATAGTAACTTTCACAACTATAATCAAAAAACAGATGAAGTGAAAGTTTGGTTATGGCCTGATTACCAAAAAGTGATAAAGCTGGCTGGAAATTTAGATTAATAAAGAAATCGGATTGAACATACCTAGCTATTTTATTTATGATAACAATTAACTTTAGTACCATGGTTAGTACCATGTAGCGGTTTGATTGTGCTTAAAATTAAATTAAAACAATGGCTTGATGGCTGGATTAAGACTCCCCCAGCTCCACCAATAACGGTTTTTAAATTCGTTTGTTTAAAACCCTAAAAAACCCGCAACTTGAGCAATCGAGTCGCGGGTTTTTTTATGGCTAAAATTATTGAATTTATTGTAGTTTGATTTATCTTGCGCTTACCGCTTACCGCTTACCGCTTACCGCTTACCGCTTACCGCTTACCGCTTACCGCTTACCGCTTACCGCTTACCGCTTACCGCTTACCGCTGACCGCTGAACCCCTTACAACTAATAGACTAGTCGCTTACTTGCCTATTTTTTGTATTATGAGTCAATGATTAACAGCGGGCATAGATATGGATATTTTTACAGCTGAACACATTTCCCCTTTAATTTCGCTGTTACTCATTGTACTGGCGGGGTTTACTTCGTTTGTATCGGCGGCTTTTGGTGCGGGCGGTGGTTTAATGCTGTTGGTGGTAATGGCGTCGGTGATGCCTATGGCAGTGGTGGTGCCGGTTCATGGTTTAGTGCAGTTAGGCTCTAATGCCAATCGGTTGTTGTTAAGTATTACCCATCTTGATAAGCCGATGTTGTTGTATTTTACTCTGGGTGGATTAATTGGCGCGGGGCTATCAAGCCAAGTAGTAAGCGATATTAACCTTGATAGCATGAAGTTGTTTGTGGCTTTATTTGTCATTTATTTATTGTGGGGAACAATTCCTGAATTTAATAAAGACTCACGATTAGGGCGTCTATTAGCGGGGGTAATTACTGCATTTATCTCTACTTTTGTGGGGGCAAGTGGGCCTTTGGTGGCCAGTTACTTACATATTAATCATTACGATAAGCTTAAATTTACCGCGACTTTTTCAAGTATTATGACCTTGCAGCATAGTTTAAAAGCTGTCGTTTATGCGGGGCTTGGCTTTAGCTTTTGGCAATGGTTGCCGTTAACACTGGCGATGATTTTAAGCGGAGCCATTGGTACATGGTTAGGGATTAGATTACTTAAGCGGTTATCGGTGGCACGTTTTAGAGTTATTTTTAAAGTGATTTTAACCCTGCTTGCCATACAGCTTGCATGGCAAGGGGTGAGTGTAATGTTTACTTAATAGCGGCTTTTATTGGTTTGTCGCCATCAAATACTTCAAATATGCAGCGATTGCTGCCTTGCTCTGTGGCAATGGTAAATAGAACATGGGCTACATTTTCACGGCTAATGATTGCTTTATCGCGCTCTTTAGGGCGTTCGGTAGAAATAAGTTTTGAGGCATTCTCATTTGTGAGTGAGCCCGGGCGTACTATGGTGTAATTGAGTCCACTATTAATTAAATGCCTATCTGCCATATGCTTAGCTACTAAATAGGGTTTTAAGTCGCTTTGGATTGCATCCGGATCGTCTGCACCAATAGAACTCACCATAGTAAAGTGCTTAGCTGCATGCTCTTTTGCGTAATTAATGGCTTTAGTTGCAGCCCATAAATCAATAAGTAAGGTTTTATCTGCACCGGTATTACCGCCTGAACCTGCGGCAAAAATGATATGGTCACAACTGCGCAGCGCATCGCTAAAATCATTTTCTAAATCTTGCTCTACGATAGTTAAATAGTCGCTATTTAAGTCATCTAATTTGCTTTTGTCACGCACTAAAGCCACTACAGGATGTTGGTGTTCAAGCAATAGTTGGGTGGTTAGTTTACCAATTTGCCCACTGGCACCAATTACTAATGTTTTACTCATCACATACTCCTTATTTTATAAGACAAAACAGCCGACTTAAACTTTATCCACTGTACTAAAGAGCTGGGGGTAATAATTTGTTTTTAAAGTATAGGTTTGTTTTTTAGTGTGAGCAGTGTGATCTGCCTTTTAAATTTTATTACGAATAAGGTCACGAACAATAAAACGGCCTGGGTGAATTGCTTGGCTTACACGCTCGCTTAGTGGGCGAGGTTCATTGTTTAAACTACTAATTAAGTGCTCGGCAGATAGCGGTGCACTGCATAATGCTCGCGCACCAAAGCCGGTAAAAATATGTAGGCCCTGTTGTGGTTTTTCTAACGGCTGATATTGATAGCGCTTGCCTAAACGTAAATTAGCAAATGCATGTGTATAATCAGTTTTCTCCACCCATTCACCAGCCATAGGTAAGTGGTCAATAAAACTACAGCGAACAGCGGCTTTGGCTGAGCTAATATCGCCTAAGCTAGTGGCAAATTCAGTGTTGTTATAAAAACTCAGTAATTGTTCACGGTTAGTGTGGTTGTCTTGCTCGGTCACTTCACGGCTCTTACTATTTTTTTCAAAGGTGGCGCCCATACAATGATGATCTAAATAAGCGGGAGTAAAATAGCCTTTGTGACACAACACAGTATTAAGTTTACGTGATTGCTCGCTTGCCTGAACATGTGACACTTGGCCGCGAACGCCAACAATGGGAAGTGTTTTGGTTTGCGTAAATGCATCACTGTGCTCACCAGTACAAATAATCACATCGCTAAAGGGGCCAAATGTTTTCTTTTGCGTGGTTAAGTACCAACCATCGGGTTGTTTATTAAATTGCTCAATATGGCAGTTAAATAGGCTTTCAAACGAATTTAATTGTTGTGCGGCATCTAACATTGCACAGACTAGCTGCGGGGGATTAACCCAGCCGCCTTGTTCAAAAAACACCCCTGAGTAACCTGTTTTAACCCCAGCGATAGCATCCCCCTCATTAGCAGTCACATTTCGCATAAGCTGCTCTGGCCACAGTTGTTTATCTGCGAGGTTTTGATGGCGATCTGCCAATGGCTGTTTTACTGCATGTTGTAGTACACCACACCACTGGTGATCAAACAAAAAGCCATTGTTGATTAATTGATTATAAAGTCGCTTCGCGTATAAAAAACTATGGGCAAATAATTCACTATGTGGCGAGTTTTTTGCCTGTAAGTGCGGATACACAGCCCCTTGTACATTGTGCGATGCCCCCATTGCGGGCTTTTTATCTTGGCAAAATAAGTGGCTTTTTATCCCACGCTTTGCGAGGCTATAAAGGATACAACTGCTCGCTATACCACCGCCAATAATAGCCACACTTGAAAGCGGTGAGGGGTGATGCTCAAAATAGGCGGGGGCTGATTGTTTTGGGTTGGCTTGAGCAAGTGTGCCAATTAGCATCTCACGCTTTCGGCCAAAACCTTTGGCTTTTTGCATGCTAAAGCCTGCCTCGTTTAGTCCTCTGCGCACAAAGCCCGCAGCGGTAAATGTGGCTAATGTGGCATTGCTTCTGGAAATATCGACCATGGCGTTAAATACACTTTGCTGCCACATGTCGGGGTTTTTACTTGGCGCAAAGCCATCTAAAAACCACGCATCAACCAGCCCACTTTGTGGGTAGCTCATGCTATTAATACATTCCAGTACGTCGCCAAAGTAGAGGTCGAGGACTACACGGCCATTGGCAAATTCAAGTCGGTGGCAGCCATTTAAGTTAATCGGATAGTGAGCAACGAGCTGGTTGCTTAAATGGCTTAAGCTAGGCCAAGCTTGCAAGGCTTGTTTTAAATCATTTACGCTAAGTGGATATTTTTCAAAAGAAATAAAATGTAATCGCTGCACTTTATTTGGCTGTTCATTTTGAACTTGTGAGTACTGTAGGTGGTCAGAAAACTGCAGCCATGCATTTAAGAAGTTAAGCCCAGTACCAAAACCGGTTTCGGCAATAACAAAGTGTTCACGGTCATGATTTTGTAACCGTGTATCTATACTGTTTTGTTGATAAAACACATAATGAGATTCGGCAAGGCCATCGTCATTAGAAAAATAAACATCGTCAAAGTCATTGGCAACCGGAGTGCCTAAGTCGTTAAAGTGTATATGGGCGTTTTTTATCATGACCAATTCAATTTATAGATAATTTTTTAATTATTTTACGTGTTTTCTTTGAAATAGTCTGGCGTTATTTATAAGCTGTAGCTTCAGAGTACAAGTGTACGCTAGAAAGCTGACCACTTAGATGATTAAATTCGCGTAAAATAGAACACAATTAAGTATTAAGCTAAGGGAATTACCCATGAGAAGAGCCGTAATAACAGGCATCGGTGTTGTATCAAGCATCGGCAATAATAAACAAGAAGTATTAGAGTCACTTAGAGCTGGTAAAAGTGGTATTGCTTTTAATCAAGAATTTGCTGATTACAAATTGCGTAGCAATGTATCAGGTAAAATTGATATTGATGTTAAAGAGCATGTTGATCGTAAAGCAATGCGCTTTATGGGTGATGCGGCGGCTTACTCTTATATTTCAATGGCGCAAGCGATTGAAGATGCGGGTCTTAGCGACGAGCAAGTATCAAACGAGCGTACTGGTTTATTAGTTGGCTCTGGCGGTGGTTCATCAAAATGGCAAGTAGAAGCGGCTGATATTCTTCGTGAAAAAGGCGTTAAACGCGTTGGTCCTTACATGGTGCCACGTACTATGGCAAGCACCACTTCTGCATGTTTAGCAACACCGTTTAAAATTAAAGGTGTTAACTACTCTATTAGTTCTGCGTGTGCAACTTCTGCGCATTGTATTGGCCACGCGGTAGAACAAATTCAATTAGGCAAACAAGACGTTATTTTTGCAGGCGGCGGTGAAGAACTTCACTGGACGTTAGCGATGGAATTTGACGCTATGGGCGCGCTTTCTACTAAATACAACGACACACCTGAAAAAGCATCGCGCACCTACGATGCAAACCGCGATGGTTTTGTAATTTCAGCTGGTGGCGGTATTGTGGTTGTTGAAGAACTTGAACATGCACTTGCTCGTGGCGCGCATATTTACGCTGAAATTACCGGTTACGGCGCAACATCAGATGGCTACGACATGGTAGCACCATCGGGTGAGGGCGCGGTACGTTGTATGCGTCAAGCTATGCAAAACGTTGACAGCATTGATTACTTAAATACCCATGGTACATCAACACCAGTAGGTGATGTTAAAGAGCTAGGGGCTATTCAAGAAGTGTTTGGTGGTAACTCGCCAATGATCAGTGCCACTAAAGCAATGACAGGCCATGCACTGGGTGCGGCAGGTGTACACGAAGCTATCTTTTCATTATTAATGCTTGAGCATGGCTTTGTTGCGCCATCTATCAATATTGATGAGTTAGATGAACAAGCAACAGGCTTGAATATTGTAACTGAAGCAAAAGACGTTGAACTAAACACGGTTATGTCTAACAGCTTTGGTTTTGGCGGTACTAATGCCACGCTAGTAATGAGCAAATACAAAGGTTAAGTTAATCGTTAACTATTTTAAAGCCGAGCAAAATGCTCGGCTTTTTCGTTTGTGCTAATAGGGGGTTGTTCGTTACAATAGCGCCTCATTTCGCCAAACGGACTCACCATGAAAATTCTTGCCGATCAAAATATGCCTTTAGTTGAGCAATTCTTTAAAGATATGGGTGAGGTTGAACGATTTGATGGCAGGCAATTAACTCCTGAACAACTTATCGATGTTGATGTACTGCTTACCCGCTCAGTTACTCAAGTTAACAGTGAACTATTAGCACAGGCGAATAAGTTAAGCTTTGTAGGTACAGCCACGATTGGTGTTGATCATATTGATACCGATTTACTCAACGCAAAAAACATTGATTTTACCAGTGCGCCTGGCTGTAATGCCATAGCCGTAGCTGAGTATGTAATAAGTAGCTTATTTGCATTAAGTCAAGAAAATGCCAGCCCGTTAAGCGGTAAAACAATCGGTATTGTGGGGGTGGGTAATATTGGCAGTTGTTTAGCGCAAAAGTTAAAAGCGCTTAACGTTAATTTACTATTGTGCGACCCAATTAAGCATGAGCAAGGGCTATTAACCGAGCATGTTGAGCTTGATGAGCTATTAGCGCAGTCAGATATTGTCACTTTTCATGTGCCGTTAGTTAAAACGGGTAAACATAAAACCCTACACATGCTTGATAAAACACGTTTAACTAAACTTAAATCTGGGCTGACTTTAATCAATGCTAGCCGAGGCGATGTGATTGATAACCAAGCCTTACTTGAAGTGATGGAAGCAGGAGCAGAGCTCGATTTAGTGTTGGATGTTTGGGAAAATGAACCTAACATTTTAACTGAATTACTTGAGCACGTGCGCTATGCAAGTGTTCACATTGCAGGGCATACCCTTGAGGGTAAAGCGCGAGGTACGCAAATGTTGTACCAGCGCTTATGTGAGCTCAAAGGGATGGAGGCAAATAAGTCACTTAGCGACTTTTTACCGCCAGCAGCCATTGGGTGCGTTACCTTAGCGTCAAGTTTTACTGAGGCAGACATCGCTCGCTTAGTACACTTAACTTATGATGTTCGTCGCGATGATGGCATTTTACTGCGCCACCTAGCCGATGAGGGCTTTGACAGCTTACGAAAAAATTATCCAACCCGCCGTGAATTTAGCACGGTGATGGTTGAAGGTGATAGCACCGTGCTTGCCGTACTTGCCCAGCTTGGCTTTACCACAGCAAACTAATTTAATTAGCGCGGTTGTTTTAACCGTGCTTACAGAGGATGAAATATGTCGCAAAAATATAACGTTGCCGTACTCGGCGCTACCGGCCTTGTAGGTCGTCAAATCATTGAAACTTTGGAAGATCGTAAATTTCCGGTCGATCAGCTGTTTTTATTAGCAAGCAGCCGCAGTGCTGGCGAAGACATAAAGTTTCGTGGTGAGAGCATAGAAGTACGTGATGTTGAAGGCTTTGATTTTAGCCAAGCGCATATCGGCTTATTTTCAGCAGGTGGCAGTGTGTCTGAAAAGTACGCCCCGATTGCTGCAGACGCAGGCTGTATTGTTATTGATAATACCTCACACTTTAGAAATGACTTTGAAGTGCCGCTAATTGTGCCAGAAGTGAATGCAGCGAGTTTAGCCGATTTTAGAAACCGTAATATAATCGCTAATCCTAATTGTTCAACTATTCAAATGATGCTTGCGCTTAAACCTATTTATGATGCCTACGGTATTGATCGTATTAACGTTTCAACCTACCAAGCAGTGTCGGGTGCAGGCAAAGAAGCGGTTGATGAACTGGCAAAACAAACAGCCAACTTAATGAATGCACGGCCAATGGAAAACGACATTTTTCCTAAGCAAATTGCGTTTAATGTTATTCCGCAAATCGATAGCTTTGAAGACAATGGCTATACACGCGAAGAAATGAAAATGGTAAACGAAACGCATAAAATTTTAGGCGACACCAGCATTGCGGTAAATCCAACCTGTGTTCGAGTACCGGTGTTTTTTGGTCACTCTGAGTCAATTAATATAGAAACGCGCATGCCTTATGACTTTGAGCATGTGAAGCAATTATTGAGCGATGCACCGGGTGTTGAGCTAATTGATGATGCGGGTGATTACCCAACGGCTGTCTCAGATGCCAGTGGTAACGACACTGTTTACATTGGCCGTTTACGTGCCGATATTTCACACCCACATGGATTAAATATGTGGGTAGTAAGTGATAACACCCGTAAAGGGGCTGCAACCAACAGTGTGCAAATAGCAGAAGAGCTAATCGCTAATTACATGTAATTAGCCTGAAGATAGTGATAATCCAATAAACGGCAAACCGAAGTGGTTTGCCGTTTTTTTGTGCTTTAATTGCCATTTTTTTGCCACTTATAAACAACAGCTGTGTAAACACTTTGATAAACAACATAAAATTATTTTTATCTAGATGTTTAAGGTATTTATTTTCAATGCGTTGCGATGGATATTATGGCTTAACTGGTTTATAGTTTGTAACTGGAATAGAGCTTGCAATAAAAATAGATTGTAATAAAAATGTGCGTTAGCTACTTGGCTAACAACGGCAAGAATAATCAATGTTTAAGCGCCAATTTAAAGCGCTGCGTTAACATTTAAACATTAAAGGATCAGCATGCGCGGTTTCGTTTCACTTATTATATTAGCGTCTGCACTGATGGTAACGACTGTTTACTCTCAAGACAGTACCCAGTTAAGAGGGCCTAAAGGCGCAGATTATGGCGCACAGGGGCGTTCTATTGGGCCAATAAAACCAACCGATACACTTTGGCGCATTGCCGTTAAGGTTCGTCCTGATAATTCAGTAAGCATTTATCAAGTTATGCAGGCTTTGTATAACAAAAACCCTAATTCATTCTTAGAACAAAACTTAAACCATATGCAAAGTGGTTCTTATTTAAAGATACCGACTTTGGCAGAAATTAGACGAGTAGATCCGCAATTAGCTAAGCAGCGCTCTGAGCAAGATGATGACCTGTGGGAAAAAAAGAAAAACGGTACGCTCACCCAAGCAGAAATTAATTCAGCACAAACAAAAGTAACGCAAGCACGCAAAGCAGATGTTGATGAAGCCAAAAAAGAATTACAACAAGAATTAAAAGCGATTAAGACTGACCAAAGCAATAAATTGGTTGAGCTTCAGCAGCAGTTTAAAAGCTCTGTGAGTAACGTAGAAGAAATTTTAGTTGAAAACAACAATCTTAAAAAACAACTAACAGGTATTTCAAGCGAATTAGAAAACGTTCGTTTACAACTAGGCCAAGACAGTGAAATTCAACAACAGTTAAAAGAATTAATCCTTAAACAAAATGAGATTATTGCACAGCAAAAATTAAAGGACGCACAGCAAGAGAGTGAATTTAGTTTTGCAGCGTTATTGTCAAACCCTTTGGTGCTCATTTTATTAATGACTATTCCAGCTTTGTTGATTATTTTTGCCGTTGTTATGTGGCTGCGTAAACGTAGTAATGATCAAGAGCCTGAAAGTAATGATGATGAGTTTATTCCACAAGCCCCTGCTTTTACTGATCCTATAGATGAAGTGCCAGAGCCCTCACTCGATGAAGCACCAGCTCCCGATCCGCTTGATGATTTAAGTGTGCAGTTAGACGATAACATGGATGACGTGTTACTCGATGATGATGTGGAATTTAACGATGATCTCGATGATGACAGTTTACTAGATCAAGATGAGTTAGAAAGCCTACTCAATAATGATGTGGTTTTTGAAGACGAAAACACAGAGGACGATGAGCTAGATGTTTTCATGCAACAAGACTTTGATAGCTCCGATGGCGATGATACTGGCGACACGATTGATCTTGATGAATCAGATGACATTTTAAGTTCGGATGACTTAGATAGCCTGTTTGATGAAGAAGATGACGATGCACTGCCTGATGAATCTAAAGGTGAATCGAATGATGATATGGCAGCACTCAGTGAAGAGCTAGCCGAAGAGGGTGAAGACTTTGACATTGATGATTTGCTTAATGAGAACAATGAGCAAACAGCTGATGTATCAGCACAAGCCGATGATGACGAGTTTGATATAGACGATTTACTTGATGCTGAGCAACCAGCGGCTGAAGCTCAAAGCGAAGAGCCTGATATTGACAGCTTAGTTGAAGAAGACGACGAATTTGATATAGACGATTTACTCGACGCTGAGCAACCAGCGGCTGAAGCTCAAAGCGAAGAGCCTGATATTGACAGCTTAGTTGAAGAAGACGACGAGTTTGATATAGACGATTTACTTGATGCTGAGCAACCGGCTACTGAACCTCAAAGCGAAGAGCCTGATATCGATAGTTTAGTTGAAGAAGACGACGAATTTGATATAGACGATTTACTCGACGCTGAACAACCAGCGGCTGAAGCTCAAAGCGAAGAGCCTGATATTGACAGCTTAGTTGAAGAGGACGATGAATTTGATATAGACGATTTACTCGACGCTGAGCAACCAGCGGCTGAAGCTCAAAGCGAAGAGCCTGATATTGACAGCTTAGTTGAAGAAGACGACGAGTTTGATATTGATGATTTACTTGATGCAGAGCAACCTGAAACTGATGTTCATGACTCTGAAATAGATCATGCATTGGCAGACTCAATAGAAGATTTAACTGACGCGCAAGAAGAATTAAATAGTGAAGATATAGAATCTATTGCTTCATCTTTTGCTGAGCCAGAGCTTGAAGCTGAGTCAGAAGTTGCAGCCGAGCCAGAAGTTGCAGTCGAGCCAGAAGTTGCAGCTGAGCCAGAAGTTGCAGCAGAGCCGGAAGTTGAAGCTGAGCCAGAAGTTGCAGCTGAGCCAGAAATTGAAGCTGAGCCAGAAGTTGCAGCTGAGTCTGACGTTAAAGTTGATCAAGACGCAGTAGATGGCTTAGAAGGTGATTTTTCAGATAGCTCATCGACATTACTCGACCCAGAAGATGCGCTTGATGAGTACAACGATGAAAACCTTGAAAGCGTAGATGATCTACTGAGCGAGTTAGAACAAACAAGTGATGATTATGTCGAAGCGCCTGATTGGTCGATTGATGGATTAGATGAGCAATCAGAACCAGAACTTGAAGTTGAGCCAGAACTTGAAGTAGAACCAGAGCTTGAAGCTGAGCCAGAACTTGAAGTAGAACCAGAGCTTGAAGCAGAGCCGGAACTTGAAGCAGAGCCAGAACTTGAAGTAGAACCAGAGCTTGAAGCAGAGCCAGAGCTTGAAGCAGAGCCAGAACTTGAAGCAGAGCCAGAGCTTGAAGCAGAGCCAGAGCTTGAAGTAGAACCAGAGCTTGAAGTAGAGCTTGAAGTTGAACCAGAACTTGAAGCTGAACCAGAACTTGAAGCAGAGCCAGATCTTGAAGCTGAACTAGAGCTTGAAGCTGAGCCAGAACTTGAAGTAGAACCAGAGCTTGAAGTAGAACCAGAGCTTGAAGCAGAGCCGGAACTTGAAGCAGAGCCGGAACTTGAAGCAGAGCCAGAACTTGAAGAAGAACCAGAACTTGAAGAAGAACCAGAGCTTGAAGCTGAACTAGAGCTTGAAGCAGAGCCAGAGCTTGAAGTAGAACCAGAGCTTGAAGCTGAGCCAGAACTTGAAGTAGAACCAGGGCTTGAAGAAGAGCCGGAATTTGAAGTTGAGTCAGGGCTTGAAGCTGAGCCTGAACTTGAAGTAGAGCCAGAGCTTGAAGCAGAGCCAGAGCTTGATGTTGGGTCAGAAGATGATTTTACCGATACGTCTTCTACTTTACTCGACCCCGAAGATGCGCTTGACGAATACAACGATGAAAACTTCAAAAGTGTCGATGATCTTTTAAGTGAACTTGAGCAAGTAAGCGATGAAGATGAACACGTACCTGACTGGTCAATGGATGACTTAAACGATGAGCTTGATGAAGAGGAAATTGATTTAGGCGATGATCCGCTTGCTGGCGATATCCAAAGCAATGATTTATCAACAGATGACGATGAGCTTTATGAGCCTGAAATAGTCACCCCAAGTGAAGAACTTGAGGAGTACCCTGAGTTAGAACTTGATGATGAACTGCCTTTATCTGATGAAGAGCAACAATCACTAACTCCAGAAGAGCTACAAGGTGATAATTTAGACGGCGATGCCACAGGTATGTCGCCTAGTCAGGCTGAGCAAGATCTCGCTAATGCATTATCAGCAGGTAACGACCTCGATAGTTTAGAAGATGATTTTGATGATGAGCTGTTACTTAACAATGAGTTTTCAGAGTTAGATATAGAGCAAGCTTTAGATAATGATATTTCAGAGTCTGCAGATCTGACTGAACAAGCTGCAGATGAGCAAGCTGTTAGCTCTAATGATGATTTTGACGATGATCAACTTGATGCGTTAACAGAGTCAGCTGAATTTACCGATCAGCAAACAAATGCTGATCGTGAAGCTGATTTAACGAAAACTTCAGTACCATCAGAATCAGAAATGATTTCAGATGATGAACTAGATGATGAGTTCATGGCTGATTTAACGCAAACAGATTTTGATGCATTACTGAATGAGCTGGCAGAGCCTGATGATGTTGATTTAAGCGACAGCAGTGAGTTTGATGTTGATTTTAATAGTTTACTCAACGAAGACTTAGCTGATGATAAAACACCACCGTCGCCAGCGCCAATTGAGCAACCTGAGGTTACTGAAGCTTTAGAACAAGATGACTTTGTTGATATCGATGCCTTGTTAGAGCAAAGCGATGAAGCGGATATAGATCACGAACCTTACACCGACGTTGATATGGATGTTGGCTTAGGTGACTACGATTCATTACTCGCTGGTGATAACCCTATGGATGTAGATACCCAAAGCGGTGGTTACTCAGCCAAGCTTGATCTTGCCCATGCGTATATTGAGATTGATGATGCTGACTCAGCAATTAAAATCTTAGATGAGATCATTAATAACGGCCCAGACGACGTGCAAGAAGAAGCACAAAGTTTAAAGGCTAGACTTAAAAGTTAATAATTAGATATATTCGAAAATAACTTAGCTGAAAAACCCGCCATAAGTAACACTAATAGCGGGTTTTTTGTATTGCACAGTTAGGAACCTTGGTTCGCTGCTTTTATTGGAACGCCATATAGCATAAAATGCAGCGTCGATTAGCACAGTAGGTAAAGCAGTTATTATGCGAGTAGCACTTGGAGTAGAATACAATGGCGCGCGTTACAGTGGTTGGCAGCGTCAATCACATGTAAATAGCGTACAACAAGAAGTAGAAAAAGCGTTGTCGCGCATTTGTAATCATCCAGTTGAAATTGTATGTGCTGGGCGTACCGACGCCGGGGTGCATGGTACGGGTCAAGTGGTACATTTTGACACCCATGCTGAGCGCGAAATGGTGGCCTTTACATTAGGCATGAACACCTTATTACCTAAAGATATAGCTATTCGTTTTGCACAGCCTGTGGTTGAAGACTTTCATGCACGCTTTAGTGCAACTGCCCGTCGTTATCGTTATGTTATTTATAATTACGCATTTCGTGGTGCGGTATTAAATGAAGGTGTTACTCATTTCCATCATCCATTAGATGAAGTGAAAATGCAGCAGGCTTGCCAATATTTAATAGGTGAGCACGATTTCACCTCGTTTAGGGCGCTTCACTGCCAAGCCAATACGGCAACGCGAACGATTCAGCATTTATCGGTACAGCGCCAAGGTGCTTATGTCATTATTGATATTAAAGCCAATGCATTTTTACATCATATGGTACGTAATATTACCGGTTGTTTAATGGATATCGGTTTACATAAACATGAACCCATTTGGTTAAAAGAGCTGTTAGATGTTAAAGAGCGTGCTAAAGCAAGCGCTACAGCAAAAGCGGCGGGTCTATATTTAGTGGATGTTGATTACCCAGAACATTTTAACATTCCTAGAACGCCGCTGGGGCCGTTGTTTTTAGCCGATACCGAGATTTAATAGCTAAATAGGTGTTATTTTTAGACGCTGTTATTCATAGGGCTAACTACTAAGACCAGTTTTTTATACCGTGACAGCGTAATTCATGTTTTAATTGGAAAAATTTGTTTGCATGGTTAACATGTAGACTCGCGACACAGAACAGCATTAAGAGAGTTGCAAATGAGTTGGCTAGAAAAAATCTTACCAAAAACGACTAAATCTTCAGGTCGTAAAGAAATTCCAGAAGGTGTATGGGCTAAATGTACGTCATGTGATTCAATTTTATATAAAGCAGAATTAGAAAAGTCACTGAATGTATGCCCTAAGTGCGATCATCATATGCGTGTTAGTGGTCGTAAACGTCTTGAACAGTTTTTAGATGACGGTGACCGCCAAGAGTTAGGCGCTCAACACGAACCTAAAGATGTGCTTAAATTTAGAGACTCTAAAAAATACTCAGATCGTATTAATGCAGCTCAAAAATCAAGTGGCGAAAAAGACGCACTTGTTGCAATGAAAGGAAACCTAAAGGGTATTCCAGTTGCTGCTGTTGCATTTGAATTCTCATTTATGGGTGGCTCAATGGCATCGGTTGTAGGGGCTCGTTTTGTTGACGCGGTTGACCAATGTTTAGAGCATAATATGCCGCTAATTTGTTTTTCTGCATCGGGCGGTGCACGTATGCAAGAAGCCCTTATGTCACTTATGCAAATGGCTAAAACCAGTGCTGCACTGGCTAAAATGACCGAAAAAGGCTTACCGTTTATTTCTGTTATGACCGACCCAACAATGGGTGGTGTATCAGCATCATTAGCAATGCTTGGTGATATTAATGTTGCAGAGCCTAAAGCTTTGATTGGATTCGCCGGTCCGCGTGTTATTGAACAAACCGTGCGTGAAACACTACCAGAGGGTTTCCAGCGCAGTGAGTTTTTATTAGAGCATGGCGCAATCGACATGATTATTGACCGTCGAGAAATGCGCGATACACTAGCACGTATCCTAGCAAAATTTATGAACTTGCCTTCTACGGAACAAGAGCATAGAGTAGCGTAAATTTCAGCTTTACTGATTACATGCTATGACAAAAAAAATTCCTAGCCAATCATCAAGCCTTGATGATTGGCTTTGTTATTTAGAGAGTGTTCACCCAGCTAATATAGAAATGGGCTTAGAACGCGTTGCTCGTGTTGCTAACAACATAGGGCTTTTAACTTCCTCAAGTAAAATCATTCTTATTGCAGGCACCAATGGCAAAGGAACAACAGCTCGTTGTTTAGAGTCATTATTATTAGCCCAGGGTTATTGTGTTGGCACGTATGCTTCACCTCATTTAGTTCGCTACAACGAACGTGTTCGCGTTAATGGCGCAGAGCTTGACGATCAATATCATGTCGATGCGTTTAATTTGCTAGAGCAAGGGCGTGGTGACACACCATTAACCTATTTCGAATATGGCACCTTAGGCGCGTTAGCAATATTCAAGCGTTTAGAGGTTGATTACGTGCTGTTAGAGGTAGGTTTAGGCGGGCGTTTTGACGCGACCAATATTGTTACCCCTTTTGCTAGCGTGATCACCACCATCGATTTAGATCATAAAGAATATTTAGGTGATACCCGTGAGCTGGTGGCTTATGACAAGGCGGGAATTTTTAGAGAGAGTACCCCGGCAATTATTGGGGATTTAAATATTCCGCATACAATGACCGATTATGGCAAAGAAATTAACGCTAATATGGTGCTATCGGGCAGCGACTTTATTTTTAAAGAGTATGCGCAGAGTTTTAGTTGGCAATTTAAAGAACATAAACTCGAGTTACCTAAACCGGCCATCCCATGTCAAAATGTGGCTACCGCATTAACAACATTATCGGTGTTAAATTTATTACCAACAGATGAAGTAATAACTCAGTGTATAGCCAACTTAGTGGTAGAAGGGCGCTTTCAACAATTAAGTGAGTCGCCATTAGTGTATACCGATGTGGCACATAACCCTGAGTCTGCACGCTATTTAGCAACTAAGTTAGCAAGCTATAAAGATAAAGGCTTTAAAATTCATGCATTAGCCGCTATGCTTGCTGATAAAGATAAAGTCGGTGTGCTTAAAGAAGTGGTTGATGTAGTCGATGAATGGTCGTTGGCGAGTTTAGGTGGCCCGCGTGGCGATAGTGCCACTAACCTACAACAGGCGCTTTCAAGCATACCCAATAGTCATTTTAAACAGGGTTATAGCAACGTAGAGGTAGCATTGGATGCTATTTTGCCAAACCAGCCAACTAATACATTATTAATTGTGTTTGGATCATTTTTTACCGTGGCTGGCGCTATTCATTACTTTAAAAAATAGAGAGGATGTCGGTGAACTCAGGTTTTATTAATCGCTTAGTCGGAACAAGTATTGTGGTGATTGCAGCAATTGTGTTTATCCCCAATATACTCGATGGTGAAAAAGTGCACTATAAAGAAGGCTTTAAAGCGATTCCAGAACGCTCTGAGTTCAAGACCATTGATTTGCAAGAATCAATTGATCAGCAAGTAGCAAATGCAGAACCATTAAAAGAGGATGAAATTGAAGACATTCAGCCTGATGATGCTGCATTTGAGCAACAAAACAACTCCGCTGAAACAGACGTTAGCGCACAGCCTGCAATGGTTGAAGCGGTCATAGCCGATACAAAACAAAGTACAGTAACCGCTGGGCAAGATGATGTTACGCGTAATACTAATGAAAACTTAACAAGTATGGCGTATGTCATTCAGCTAGGCAGTTTTTCGCATGCGGCTAATGTAAAAGCGTTGCAGGCCAAGCTAAAAACGCAAGGCTTTAAAAGCTTTACTAGGCCAATTAAAACGCCAAATGGTACGTTGACTAAAGTATTTGTAGGGCCGTCGTTAAGTAAACAAGAGCTGCAGTCTCAGCTTCCTGCGCTTAAAGAGCTAACTAAGCTAAACGGTAAAGTCACTCAATTTGAGGTGGCAAAATAACTTAGTCATTAATAGGTGAATGTGTTTGTCAGCTGATATTACACATTTACTTATTCTATTAGTTCAAACCTGTTCTACCCTCACTTTTAGTCTGTATATTTCATGCTATTTTTAATCTAAAAACAGCATGTTTTTACTCGCCTGTAATCTCTCGCTTAAACTTGCATCACTAGGAGGTTTAGGTATAGAATGCGCCCAAAATTAGCGACTAATTGGTTCTTATGATCTGGGTTGATTACGCCATTCTTGGCATTATTGCACTCTCTACCATCATCGGTTTAATACGCGGCTTTGTTAAAGAAGCTATGTCATTAGCGGTATGGGCAGGGGCTTTCATCATCTCCAGCTTATTTTATCAATATTTAGCTTCCTTCCTAACATCCATTTCTGAACCCCTTTTAAGAAATGCGGCGGCCATTGCCATATTATTCTTTGCGACGCTATTGTTAGGCGGTTTACTAAACTATATTTTAGGTGAGCTTGTACAGCGAACCGGATTATCCGGCACAGACCGTGTTTTTGGTTTGGTGTTTGGTGCTCTTCGAGGCGTGTTGGTCGTGAGCGCGTTACTCTTCTTTCTTGATGCTTTTACTGGTGCGCCAAATACGCATTGGTGGGGCAACTCTATTTTGATTCCAGAATTTGGCTTTGTAGTTGAATGGTTCTTTTCGTACCTAGAAAACAACTCGAGCTTTTTAAATTCAGTAAACCGTTAATCGGCGAGGATAAATTACATGTGTGGTATCGTTGGAATAGTCGGAACATCGCCAGTTAATCAGGCGATTTATGATGGCTTAACCGTTTTGCAACACCGTGGCCAAGATGCTGCGGGTATCATAACTATTGAGAACAATACATTTAGCTTGCGCAAAGCAAATGGCCTAGTGAAAGATGTATTTCACACTCGTCATATGAAACGTTTGCAAGGCAACATTGGCATCGGCCATGTGCGCTACCCAACGGCGGGTTCTTCTAGCTCGTCAGAGGCTCAGCCGTTTTACGTGAACTCTCCTTTTGGTATAGCACTTGCTCATAATGGTAACTTAACCAATGCAGAGTCGTTAAAAGAACAGTTATTTTCAGAAGCACGTCGCCATGTTAATACCACTTCTGATTCTGAAATTTTGCTTAACATCATGGCACATGAGCTAAGTAAGCCAGACAAACTTAAACTAGACCCTGAAGATATTTTTACAGCGGTTACTGAAGTTAACAATAAAGTGACGGGTGGTTATGCCACTATTGCCATGATTATCGGCCATGGTATTGTGGCGTTTCGCGATCCAAATGGTATTCGTCCTTTAGTATTTGGTAAACGTGAATCTGCTGCGGGTACTGAATACATGTTTGCCTCAGAAAGTGTGGCGCTAAAGCCAGATGGCTTTGAGTTTATTCGTGATGTTGCACCAGGCGAAGCAATTTATGTGACGGAAAAAGGCGAGTTTCATTCTTTTACCTGTGCGGATAAAGTGTCTTACTCACCGTGTATTTTTGAATTTGTTTACTTTGCGCGTCCGGACTCAACCATTGACCGTATGTCGGTTTATGCAGCACGTGTAAATATGGGGACTAAATTAGGCGAGAAAGTAGCCCGTGAGTGGGCAGATAAAGACATTGATGTCGTTATTCCTATCCCAGAGACTTCGTGTGATATCGCTTTAGAAATGGCACGCGTGCTTGACTTACCTTACCGCCAAGGCTTTGTTAAAAACCGCTACATTGGCCGTACGTTTATTATGCCTGGCCAAGAGCTACGTAAAAAATCAGTGCGTCAAAAACTCAATGCGATTGACCGCGAGTTTAAAGGTAAAAATGTTCTACTTGTTGATGACTCAATTGTACGTGGTACCACCTCAGCGCAAATAGTTGAAATGGCCCGTGAGTCTGGTGCTAAAAATGTTTACTTTGCGTCAGCGGCACCGGAAATACGCTTTCCAAATGTATACGGTATAGATATGCCATCGGCGGCTGAACTCATTGCACACGGCCGTGAAGTTGAAGATATTAACCAAAGCATTAGCTCTGATGGATTAATCTTTCAATCATTAAGTGATTTAATTGCTGCAGTTAGCCAAGAAAACCCTGAAATCACTAAGTTTGAAACGTCAGTGTTTGATGGACAATACATTACTGGCGACGTTGATCAAGACTACCTAAATCGTATTGATAAGCTACGTAACGATTCTGCTAAAAGCACCCGCGAAAATGCGATGTCGTCTGGTTTAGAAATACATAATCAAGATGAAAACGAATCTGATTAATAGTGTAGTTACAGTCTAATAGTTATATTAACTGTAAATAAAAAAGGAGCTTAATTGCTCCTTTTTTGTTTTTCAAAAAACTGTTTTTTAGGTAAACATAGGGCTGATTATACCGTTGGTCCATAGCATCGCGGTAAGTGCTAAAATAATAACCAGCAAAATTAGTCCACAGGTTACAACAGAACTTGCGTAAATAAAGCCGCGCTCCTGTGGAATGTGCATCAAAATAGGGACGCCGGTATACAGTAAATAAACTGAGTAAGCGAGCGCCACTAATCCAACACATACCACAAACCACAACTCAGGCCAAAAGGCTGCCAATGCCGACATAAACACCGGTGTTGCGGTATAAGCTGCCAGCTCAATAGTTTGGGTAAAGGTTGGTTTAGCGCCAAAAGTAACTGCCATCCAATGGGCTAAATAGGCAAGAGCAAATACACCACCAATTAAAGCAACATACATGGCTGCGCCAATCATCAGTGCGCTTTCATGGGTTAAAAATACCAGGTTACCTGTGCCGATACTCCAGCCTAAGTAAACTGATGAGTAGTATCCCATTGCAGAGGGAAATAAAGCGATAAGTAAAATATGCGATAAGCTATAGGTTAAGCTTTCGTGACGGTTATCAATTGTTTGCCATTCTTCGAGTGGGTGGGCGTATAAGCCCCATAGGTGATTTAGTATCATTGCGTGCTCTCCATAAAAGGATAAATTACTGTTTGGTTATAATTGGTTTGTTTTTATACAGTCCTTTTAGTTATGGTTCAGTAAGTATACAAAGTCAAGTTAACCATGAGCTTGTAATAAGGGTGTGTGTTTATTTTATTCAGCGTAATATTTCATGTTAAAATGCCGCAATCGCAATTTTAGCAATGAGAAGTCAGCGTGCCACATAGCCAACTTTTAGAACCCATTAATAACTTTTTATTATGCAGCACCCCCGATGAGTGGGTTGAGCAAGCAATCAAAAAAGAAAACTTACCCATCATATTAATTGATCACTTAATTTGTGAGCTAAAAGCAGCCCAAAGTGCGATGTTTTTAATTCGTAAGTATGCAGTAGATAAAGACAGCAGTGATGCACTGCTTGAGTGGCTAAAACCATTTGAAACGCTTATTTATAAACGTGAAGGGAATTGGCGCGATTTAGCGGCTAAAAATAAACTGACAAAGTCTATTATTCCTAAATCTAACTCATCTTATGGCCAAGACTTAATTGATAAAATGGTGATGTTAATAAAAGAAGAGTTGCATCATTTTTATCAAGTGTTGGAAATTATGGATGAATATGGTGTTGAATATAAAAGTATAACCCCATGTCGTTACGCTAAGGGTATGTTGCGTAATGTTAAAACGTTTGAACCCAACGCCCTAGTCGATAAGCTTATTGTAGGTGCGTACATAGAGGCACGCTCGTGTGAACGTTTTGCTGCGCTTGCCCCGCATGTAGATAAACGCTTAGGTGACTTTTATATTTCATTGTTACGCTCAGAGGCTCGCCACTATCAAGACTACTTAACCCTTGCTCAAGACATTGCTGATTTTGATATTACTGAACGAGTAAAAGAATTTGCTGAAATAGAAGCGCAACTAATTACATCAGACGATGAAGACTTTAAATTTCACAGTGGCGTACCCGTTACTGTTTGCCAATAACCCGTTTTTTCACCTGAAGCTGCTACGGTCAAGTAATTAGCTGTAGCAGTTACCTTCTAATGAAACGTTGTGTTTAAATTAGACACATCCAATACCCTCACCTAATATTAGAATTGTTATTTAACTTATTGCTTTGTAATTCATTTTAATAACAAGGTCATACCTTATTTATTATTGGGTGAGAAGATATGCAAGATAAAGAGGGATTATTTGTATTTGCAGCTGAAGAAGAACAAGCAGATACAGATCTGAAAGCATGGAAAATATTAACCGTTGAAGATGATCTTGATTATCAAAACGCGTTAGTTAACAGCTTAAAAGAACTAAAAGCCAAGGATGGTTATAAATACGAGCTGTTAACAGCAAATACGGTGCCAGAGGCTGCTTTGGCGTTGAGCATGCACCCTGATATTGCACTTATTTTTATAGATGTGGTGATGGAGGAGGATGACTCAGGTCTGCGTTTAGTGAATACTATTCGAGAGGTCATCGGTAACGCAGAAATGCGTATTGTGCTGTTAACAGGGCAACCTGGTTTTGCACCAGAGAGCGATATCATGAAAATGCTCGATATCGATGAGTACTGGAATAAATCAGACCTATCTGCCGAGAAGCTGCAATCCATTGTTAATAGTAATATGCGCACTTGGGAGTATATCTCACAAATTAGGTCAGCCAAGCAAGGTTTACAGTTGGTGCTTGATGCATCTAGAAGTATTAACGGTAAGCACGATATGGCCTCTTTCTCTTATGCTGTGCTTAAAGAAATTAGCAACATTTTAAAAATAACCGAAGGGGGCGGTATTTTTTGTTCGAGTAATTCAAACCCTAGCTCTGAATGTTTAATACTCTCAACCCATGGTTGCTTTAGTGGCATTAAAGGGCAACCTGTGGGACCTAATCTGCCTGCAGAAATGCTGAAAGACTTTAAACAAGCGATTAGAGAGCGTCGTCATATTTTTTCAAAGCACCACAGTGTGTTTTTTTTCGAAACGCCAGATCAGCAGGGCGCTGATTACATTACTATCGTCAAATCAGACAACCCAATTAATGAGCAAAACGAATATTTACTTAAAGTATTTAGTGAAAATGTGAGCACAGGATTTGCTAATATTTCGTTATTAAATCGCTTAACCGAGCTTGCTTATACCGATGTGTCACTTAACTTGCAAAACCGTAACTGGTTAACCCGTGAAATAAAGAACATGAATGCGCAGGAGCGGCTAAAAACGCGATTGGTCATTTTTGATATTTATCAGTTTGACGAAAAAGCATTCACCTTTGGTCATGAATTTTGTAATAAATTAATGAAGTTAGTTTACCAGAGTATTGTTGATAGCTTTGCTAGGTATGACCCTCGCATAGCATTAGTTAGTAGCAGAACATTTGGCATGTTAGTCAGTGTTGATTTTGATATTTCAGAGGCTATTAGTTACTTTCAAAATAAACAAAAATTCGAAATCGAGCAGGTAAAACAATACATTGATGTGCGTATTTTAGAATTAAAATTAAGTGTAGCTTTAAACTTAACACCTGAAAAAGTAATCAGCCTTGCAGAGTCGAGCCTGAACTCTTCGCAGCTAAACCAAACTAAGTATATTCAGCATACCGAGGAAAAAACAGATCAAATTACTCGTCGTTATGAGCTGATGGCTGAGCTCAGAACGGCTATAGGTAATAAAAGTTTACAGGTGGCGTTACAACCCAAAATCAGCTTATCAACCTTGAAACCAGCAGGTTTTGAAGCGCTCGCTAGGTGGCAAAGAGCTGATGGCAGCTTTGTACGCCCTGATGAATTTATAGAGTTAGCTGAAACAGCCGGATTAATTAATGAACTAGACCATGTGATTTTTGAGAAAATACTCGAAGTGATTAACCAACTTAAAGAGCAAGGCTACAACTTACCCGTTGCGTTTAATGCATCGTCTTATGACTTAGTTGAGCCAAGTTATTTTGAGCAGATAAAAACTAAAATTGAAGAGTACGATATTTCGCCCTCTATGCTTGAGCTTGAGGTGACCGAAACACAAGCTATTAGTAATTACAGCCTAATTAAAGAAGCACTTGAACGGTTTATTGATTTAGGTATTAAAGTCAGTATTGATGATTTTGGTACTGGTTACTCATCGTTGGCTCACATTAATGAAATACCGTCTACGTCGATAAAAATAGATCGCTACTTTGTCTGTGATCTTGAATTTAATGACAACAATCAGTATATGATTAAAATGATACTGTCTTTGGCAAAGCAATTTAATTTTTCGGTGATTGCTGAAGGGGTTGAGAATGAATTTGAGGCAAAGTGGTTACAGCAACAAGGCTGTGCAACAGCTCAAGGGTATTATTTTTCTAAACCTTTATTTTTAAAAGAGCTGTTCGTGTGGTTAAAGCAGTATGAAGTGATAAAAAATGAATAGTGTTAATAGTTTGCCAATTGGTTCAAAAAAAAGTGTGCTAGTTAAATCGCTATTTAGTTTATTTATTACTTTATTTATTGGTTGGCTAGTATATGAACAAATATACCAAGAAAAAATAAATACCATAAAAGCTAAGCAAGATGAAAAGTTAGTCCTTATCAGTGGTGATTTTTCCAAAGAACTCAGTAGCATTAAAAAGCTAACTCGTATTCTGGCTCAGGGGTCGGTTTTAAAAAGTGATAAACAAAACAAGCCCTTACAACTAGAGCAAAGCAGAGATGAAATAAATAACTACTTTTTAAATTTTGCCGCTCTCTCTAATAATATCGCGCAAATTCGCTGGCTAGATACACAAGGCCAGGAGCAATACCGCATTAACGCAGTGAATGGTGTTGGCGAAATTGAAGCGCCCGATGGTTTGCAAAATAAGCAAAACCGTTACTATTTTCAAAAAGGCATGCAGGTCAGTGCCCCAAATATATTTGCCACAGAGATAGATTTAAACATTGAACGCAACAAAATTGTAAAGCCTCTTCAGCCAACAATCCGCGTAACCTACCGTACCAATAAAGAAAACTACCTATTAGATGGCTTGCTAGTTGTAAACTTTAACTTAGATTACTTGTTTAGTCAGATTAAGAGTTACAACCAAGAGGGTACTTTGATCAGCATTTTAAACCATGATGGTTTTTGGTTATTAAATAGTGATGCAAACTTAGAGTGGGGGTTTATGTATGGTAACAATGAGCAAACACTCGCTTTAAAAAAACCTGATCTTTGGCAGCAAATTATTGATGGCAAAGTAGAATATGGGTCACATTTTTTCAATAATGGTCTTTATACTTACCGTCGTTTTTCTATTTTTTCATTGCGTGAGAATAAAGGCAGAATTAGTGACACTGATAAAGAGTTAATTATTCTTGTAAGTAGTCCAGATGAATCGCTAATATCTGCACAAAGTGTAGCCTTACAGTTAGCGTTGTTGTGTAGTGGCTTACTGTGTTTAATTAGTTTTGGTTTTATTTATCGTGAGTATAAGTTTCAAAATAAGTTGTTAACCCTCTCGCATAAATTACATATAGAAAAGATAGAACTAGATATAGTGAACCGAGAGCTTGATGCCACTATAAAGCAGCAACAACAGCTACAAGAAGGATTAATAGAAGCACAAAAACTATCTTCATTAGGGTTGCTCGTGGCAGGTGTTGCTCATGAAATGAATACGCCTATTGGAGGAGCCGTTATTTCTGTTTCTAATGCAGATATGGCATTGAGTAAATTAAATGCAGCGATTAAGCAAGGGCTGACTAAATCAACGCTAGAGGAAACAACAACCAGTATTGGTGAGAATCTAGCGCTGGCTAAAATTAACTTAAATAAAACCGCTGTATTAGTGAAAAGTTTTAAAAAAATGGCCATTGATCGCCACAATGATGAATTTATTGCATGTGATATTGAAAAAATTATTGAAGAGCTATTATTGTCATTAAACTCCAGATTAAAAAATTCACCGATAAAAGTGAAAACTATTTTCTTGCTCAATAAACAGGTGATTAGTTTGCCAGGGATTATTTCTCAGGTGGTCGAAAACCTTGTAATGAATGCGTTAAATCACGCTTTTGATGATAAGCAAGAGGGAGTGATAGAAATAAAAGTAGAGCAAGCGACAAATAATAGCGTAAGGCTCAGCGTGTCAGATAATGGTAAAGGAGTTAATAATGACACTAAAGCAGATATATTTGAGCCTTTTTATACAACCGCACGGGGTAAAGGTAATACCGGTTTAGGTTTATATATGGTGCACCAATGGGTAACACAAGTTTTGAAAGGAGACATCAAACTTCATTCAGAACCACAAAGCGATGCTTATTTTAAAACACAATTTATTATTACCTTGCCTGACTTAGCAGCAAAGTCTCATTACGATTAATTACTAGGAACGTTATAAAGGCGTTGAAATTAATTGTTGTGACTCGGGAGTAACCACTAAATACGAACCTTGAGTATACCAATCGCCCAATACTGTGCGAGTAAGCGTTTGGTTATTAACTTCATAGGTATGTACATTAGGGCGGTGAGTATGGCCGTGGATCATATTAGCCACGTTATGTTTGGTGAAGGTTTCGAGTACTGCGCTTTGCACTACATCAAGTATTTCTATAGGTTTGTCTGCTTGACTAAGTTTACTTTTTTCACGTGCATCACGGGCTATTTTTTTTCGATACCACAATGGCATAGCAAGCATAAGTTTAGGCCACCACCAACCACGACTTTTTTTACGAAACTTTTGATATTCAATATCCTGAGTACACATTTCATCACCATGTAAAATTACAGTGGGTGTGCCGTAAAGGTCGATCACTGTTTGCTCATCGAGTAGAGTCATTCCTGCCATATTGGCGTATTTTTCACGCATGATAAAATCGCGATTACCGTGTACAAAGTAAATGGGTACACCCGAGTTACTAACTGCTTTTAATTGTTTTGCCACTGCTGCTGAGAGTTCGCTAACATAATCGTCACCAACCCACACTTCAAAAAAATCACCTAAAATATATAGGGCGTCTACTTTTTGAGGAACAATATGGGAGTGTAAAAATTTAAAAAATGCCGCTGTAATATCAGGGCGATTTTCACTCAAATGTAAATCGGCAATAAAGTAGGTTTGGCGAGTCATGGTGATTCCAGTTAAATAAAAGCGGGTGAATACCCGCTTTATGCATTCTTTGAAGAATAAAGGGGTTTTAGCTTACAGTTACACTTTCAATTACCACATCTTCAAGTGGTACATCTTGGTGGAAACCATTGCTACCTGTAGCAACACCTTTGATTTTATTTACTACGTCCATGCCTTCTACTACTTCAGCAAACACACAGTAACCCCAACCTTGCGACGTTTCGCTGCTGTGGTTTAAAAAGTCGTTGTTATTCACGTTAATGAAAAATTGCGCTGTAGCTGAGTGTGGATCAGGCGTACGCGCCATTGCTAAAGTACCTACTTTGTTAGATAGGCCGTTGTTAGCTTCATTTTCAATTGGGTCGTTTACTTCTTTTTGTTCCATGCCCGATGCAAAACCACCGCCTTGAACCATAAAACCATCAATTACACGGTGAAAAATAGTGCCGTTATAAAAACCTGAGTTTGCATACTCTAAAAAGTTTTTTACTGTATTTGGAGCTTCGCTTTCGTGCATTTTAATGGTGATATCACCAAAGTTTGTGTGTAGAACAACCATGAGGTTTCCTATAGCTGGTTTAAATATTGGTGCTATTTTATCGTAGTTGACTCAGATTAACAAAGTAGATGTTATGTTTGTTATAAACCGCTAGAGCCCATGCTTAGCAAGTGGTAACATAGCTTTTCTGTTAATCGTGAAGGAAAGCAACTAAATGGTACAAATATACAACACACTGACACGCCAAAAAGAACAATTTAAACCTATGGTCGATGGAAAAATCGACATGTATGTGTGTGGTATCACCATTTATGATTACTGTCACATTGGCCATGCACGCACATTTGTGGGTTTTGATGTGATTGTTCGCTATCTTCGTCATTTAGGTTACGACTTAAAGTACGTACGTAATATTACCGATGTTGATGATAAAATTATCAAGCGCGCAAATGAAAACGGTGAGGCGATTAACGACTTAACCGTGCGTATGACTAAAGCCATGCATGAAGACTTTGACAGTTTAAATATGCTACGTCCTGATGTAGAGCCAACGGTTACAGGTCACATGGATGAAATTATTGCTATGGTTGAGCGTTTGATTGCCAAAGGCCATGCTTATGTTGCAGCCGATGGCGACGTTTTATTTGATGTATCAACCTTTGAGCAATACGGAGCACTTTCGCAGCAAGATTTAACTATGCTGCAATCGGGCTCACGTGTGGAAGTAGCACAAGATAAAGACGATCCTCTTGATTTTGTTTTATGGAAAAAAGCTAAAGCAGGGGAGCCATCGTGGTCATCACCTTGGGGAGAGGGGCGCCCTGGGTGGCACATAGAATGTTCAGCAATGAGTTCAAAGCACCTAGGTGAGCACTTTGATATTCATGGTGGTGGTTCAGATTTACAGTTCCCACATCACGAAAACGAAATTGCGCAATCATGCTGTGCTAACAACGGCCAATACGTTAATACTTGGATCCACACCGGTATGGTTCAAGTGAACAAAGAAAAGATGTCTAAATCATTAGATAACTTTTTTACCGTTCGTGAAGTATTAAAGCAATACGATGCTGAGTCGGTTCGCTACTTTTTAATTTCTGGCCATTACCGCAGTCAACTTAATTACTCGCAAGAAAACTTAGACCAAGCACGTTCATCACTTGAGCGTATTTACACGGCATTACGTGGTGTTGAGCCAGTTGAATGTGAGCTTGAGGGTAATGAGTATGTATCTAAGTTTAGAAAAGCTATGAATGATGACTTTAATTCGCCAGAAGCATTACCGATTGTATTTGAAGTTGCTAAAGAGCTAAACCGAGTAAAAGAAAGTGATAGCGAAAAAGCAGGACATTTAGCCTTTGTTCTACGCAGCTTAGGTGAAATACTTGGTATTGCTCAGCAAGCACCAGAGGCATTTTTACAAGGCGGTCAAAACGACGATGAAGTGGCTGAAATTGAGGCACTGATAGTCAAACGTAATGACGCACGTGCCAGTAAAAATTGGGCTGCAGCAGATGAAGCTCGCGATGCTTTAAATGCACTGGGTGTAATACTTGAAGATTCAGCGGGAAAAACAACGTGGCGTAAAGCATAGGGTTTGTCGACCTTGGCAGATTTAGCCATAACGCGCTGATCACAAAAAAAGGGTTACCATAGGGTAACCCTTTTTTGGTTATATCAATTGCATTAAATTGATTATGTTTTTAATAAAATTGACGCTGTTGACCTCAATCATAGTTGAGGTTTTAAACTCGCATTCATCAATTTAAAAATGGAAAATTAATGAATATTTTACTTGCCATGATCCCTGCTTTTTTATGGGGCACGACTTATGCAGTCACTAAGTACGCAACCCCAGAGTGGCCACCAATCTTATTAGGTGCCATACGCGCACTTCCTGCCGGTTTATTGTTGTTGCTGTTTAAACCTTCTTGGCCAACGGCTAAACAATGGCCAGGCATTTTTCTGATCGGCGCAATTAATATTGCGTTATTTTTTAGCTTTATTTTTGTAATGGCAATTAACCTACCAGCAGCTATCGCAGGCGTGGGAATGGTATCTGTCCCTGTGGTTGCATTATTATATGCATGGCTTGTAAAGCGACAACAGCCAGCGCTGGTGCAAGGTTTTTGTGCGCTTGCTTTGGTGGTTTTAGCATGGCGCTTATTTGATCCACAACATGTAGCACTTAATGTTTTGGGGGTTTTGGCGTTGATAGGGGCGTTATTAACTATTGTGATAGGCAGTACGCTGGTAAAAAAAGTAACGGCTAAAGTACACTGGTGGACGGTACTCACGTGGCAGCTAATCATTGGTGGCAGTTTGCTAGCAATTGCGGCTATGGTTCAAGCTTTTTATTTTGCCCCTCAGCAGTATCAATTTTTAACTGCATCAATAAATACCACGCAATGGCTGGCGTTATTTTGGCTAGTGGTCCCTAATACTGCTTTGGCTTACATCCTATATGTATGGTTATTAGGGCGAATGTCAGTAGTTGAATTTACTTTTGGCACTATAGCCAACCCAATTGCCGGTATTTTATGTGCAGGAATATTAATTAACGAGCAGTATGCAAGTTGGCAATATGCAATTATGTTATTGATGATTGTGTTTTCGGTTTTGCCACAAGGCTTGGACTTAATAAAACGAAGAATGATGATACAAAAAGCCCGCAATTAAGCGGGCTTTGCATTACTTTATTTTTTATTGATTAGCTGTGATATTTCTCACACGCTTCTAACGTATTTTCAATTAAGCTGGCAACTGTCATTGGGCCTACACCGCCTGGTACAGGGGTAATAAAGTCAGCTTTTTGTTCTGCAACGGCGTATTCAACGTCACCCACTAACTTACCGTTGTCTAAACGGTTAATACCCACATCAATAACAATCGCGCCTTCTTTTATCCAATCACCCGGAATAAACTCTGGCTTGCCTACAGCAACAACCAGTAAGTCAGCACGGCGAACATGGGTTTCTAAATCTTGTGTGAACTTATGACAAACAGTAGTCGTACAGCCAGCTAACAATAATTCAAGTGACATAGGACGACCTACAATGTTAGAGGCGCCCACAACCACTGCGTGCATACCTTTGTAACGCACACCCGTTGAATCTAATAAGGTGATAATACCCTTTGGCGTACATGGGCGAAGGGCAGGCATTCGCTGCGCCAAACGACCAATGTTATAAGGATGAAAGCCATCAACATCTTTATGCGGAGTAATACGCTCAAGAATTTTTTCTGCATCTAGGCCTGAAGGTAAAGGAAGTTGTACTAAAATACCGTCAACTTCGCCATCAACATTCAATTCATCAATTAATGCTAATAGCGCTTGCTCTGTTGTGTCTGCGGGTAAATCAAATGATTTAGAAATAAAACCCACTTCTTCACAGGCTTTACGCTTTGAACCAACGTAAACTTGGCTTGCTGGGTCTTGTCCAACAAGCACCACAGCTAATCCTGGGGCTCTAAGGTTTTGTGCAACACGTTCTGAAACTCGTTCAGCCACTGCGCTACGTACTTGTTTTGCTACTGCTTTACCATCAATGATGTTTGCCGTCATGGGTGACCTTTAATTAGGTTAATTAACTTGATACCGATACATTTAAAAAACGAATGCATATATAGGGGTTAAAATGCCGATAAAGAAAAAGACCTTCACCTTACTCATTTTTTAATATGGCGACTATTTTCGCAGAAAAGCGGTTGAGCGCCAAGTTGCTTTTAAATTATAACCCCCCGAATTATAAAAAAGAGTTTAAATTTTATCCCTGTATCGTAATATTTGACCATTATGAACTAAAAATGAGCAATTGATTTGTTTTCTTAAAAAAACGTTTGACCTAACCCGGTCAAATCACTATTATGCACCCCGTTGTCAACGAGGTCACTCGCAGACAATAGTAAGTATCGGCGATTAGCGCAGTTTGGTAGCGCACTTGGTTTGGGTCCAAGGGGTCGCAGGTTCAAATCCTGCATCGCCGACCATTTTTATGTTTACTCATAACAATTTAACTTACTAGTGAACTATGAAGTTTTCGATGCGCCCATAGCTCAGCTGGATAGAGCAACGCCCTTCTAAGGCGTCGGTCGAAGGTTCGAATCCTTCTGGGTGCGCCATTTTGAAAACACTGTAATGCCGTGGTGATTGTAGCTCAGTTGGTAGAGCCCCGGATTGTGATTCCGGTTGTCGTGGGTTCGAGCCCCATCAGTCACCCCAATTTACAAAAAAGAATATCGGCGATTAGCGCAGTTTGGTAGCGCACTTGGTTTGGGTCCAAGGGGTCGCAGGTTCAAATCCTGCATCGCCGACCACTTTCTTATAAGTGGTCTTAAATCCTAAGTTTAAGTATTCGAGAAAATATCTATATCGGCGATTAGCGCAGTTTGGTAGCGCACTTGGTTTGGGTCCAAGGGGTCGCAGGTTCAAATCCTGCATCGCCGACCATTTCCCCTTTAGCTCCATATTCTAAATCTCTATTTTATTTAAAATAACTCTATTTTTTGCTCCTATTCATTCTATACAGTTTAATTAGCCTGTTTTTTATTCGCTTAGTCGTTATCTGCCTTTAACTACCCCAAATAATTGCCCCCCACACTCGACTATCATGAATATTAGGTTATAATGCCGCGTCTATTTGTTTAAAAATATAGTGCCCTTAGGGCAGAGCAGCAATGGTATCTCCTGGTAGCGACGGATTTTTTTAAGCTCTAAGGCTTGAATTTTATCAAGACGCCTATAGATTACTTTGTTTGTAATGAAGGCGAAAAGTCGCCAAAATTGAATATTGAGGTAAATCATGCAAGTTTCTGTTGAGACGACTCAAGGCCTTGAGCGCCGTCTGACCATCACCGTTCCTGCAGAGAACGTTGAGACCGAAGTAAAAAAACGCTTACAACAACTGTCAAAAACGCAGCGTATCGACGGTTTCCGTGCTGGTAAAGTTCCAGTATCAGTAATCAACAAGCGTTTCGGACCAGCTGTTCGTCAAGAAGTTGCTGGCGAAGTAATGCAACGTAATTACATTGAAGCAATTGTTGCTGAAAAAATTAACCCTGCTGGCGCACCTACATTTGCTCCAAAAGCACTTGAAGCAGGTAAAGATTTAGAGTTCTCAGCAACATTTGAAGTTTACCCTGAAGTTGAAGTTCAAGGTTTAGATAAAATTGCTGTTGAAAAACCAGCGGTAGAAGTAACTGACGAAGATTTAGCAAACATGCTAGAGACACTTCGTAAGCAACACGCTTCTTGGGCTGACGTTGATGCAGCTGCTGGCGCAAACGACCGTGTAACGGTTGATTTCGTTGGTACTATCGACGGTGAAGAATTCGAAGGCGGCAAAGCTGAAGATTTCCCATTAGAACTTGGCCAAGGTCGTATGATCCCTGGTTTTGAAGACAACATCGTAGGCAAAAAAGCAGGCGAAGAAGTTGTTGCTGACGTAAACTTCCCTGAAGATTACCACGCTGAAAACTTAAAAGGTAAAGCGGCTCAATTCACTATCACAGTGAAAAAAGTTGAAGCGCAAGAATTACCTGAATTAAGCGATGAGTTTGCAACTAAATTCGGTGTTGCCGAAGGCGGCGTAGACGCGCTTAAAGAAGAAGTTAAAAAGAACATGACACGTGAGCTAGATCAAGCGGTTAAAGCTAACGTAAAAGACCAAGCAATCAAAGGTCTTTTAGAGCAAAACGAAGTTGAAGTGCCTAAAGCATTAATCGACCAAGAAGTTGACGCTTTACGTGAGCAAGCTGCTCAACGTTTTGGTGGTAACGGTCAAAATATGCCTGAGCTTCCAGCTGAATTGTTCCATGAGCAAGCAGTTACACGAGTTAAAACTGGCCTATTATTAGGCGAAGTGATCAAAGCAAACGACATCAAAGTTGATGACGCTAAAGTTGAAGCACTTATCGCTACTGTAGCATCTGCATACGAAGATCCAACTGAAGTAGTAGAATACTACAAAGCAAATGATCAACTAATGCAACAAATGCGTAATGTAGCAATGGAAGAGCAAGCTGTTGAAGCTATTTTAGCTAAAGCAACTGTGACTGATGTTGAAAAAGCATTTGATGACATCATGAATCCACAGCAAGGTGCATAATAAGTCATTGACTTAAGCGCTCGCTAACGATTAAATGGCTCGTGTTACTCTGTTTATGCAGTGTGCCCGGGCCATTTTAGTTTGTGGTTCTTAATTAGCTAAAAATGATCATTATGCTTTTCTTAGAATAAGTATAAGCGCATAAGGAATTAAATAAGTATGAACACTGGTATGACAGATCCCCTAAACGCATTAGTACCAATGGTTGTTGAGCAAACAGCTAAAGGCGAGCGCTCGTTTGATATTTATTCGAGACTATTAAAAGAGCGTATTATCTTTTTAACGGGCCAAGTTGAAGACAACATGGCAAATCTGATTTTAGCGCAAATGCTTTTCTTAGAATCAGAGAACCCAGATAAAGATATCTTCTTATATATCAATTCACCGGGTGGCTCGGTCACTGCGGGAATGGCTATTTACGATACAATGAATTTCATTAAACCTGATGTAAGTACTATTTGTGTGGGCCAAGCGGCTAGCATGGGTGCGTTTTTACTATCTGGTGGTGCTAAGGGTAAACGTTTTTGTTTACCTAATTCACGTGTAATGATTCACCAACCATTAGGTGGATTCCAAGGTCAAGCATCTGATTTTGAAATACACGCGAAAGAAATCTTGTCTATTAAAGATAAATTAAATCGCTTAATGGCTGAGCATACTGGCCAACCGCTTGATGTTGTTTCACGTGATACAGACCGTGATAACTTTATGAGTGCAAGCCAAGCTGTAGATTACGGTATTGTTGACTCAGTATTTACTAATCGCGGTAGCAAGTAAGTATGCCTGCAAGCAAGCAGTAATGCTTGCTAATGAGAGTTACTATGCGAAAAAGCCTAAATTTTGGTATAGTTAAAGCGTATTAAAATAGCCACCAAGATTTTGGTGGCCAACGTAATAAAATGAGGTAGCTGAATGTCTGACACTCCTACAGACGGCGACAAAAGTAATAAATTGTTATACTGCTCTTTTTGTGGCAAAAGCCAGCATGAAGTTCGAAAATTAATTGCAGGACCTTCAGTATACGTTTGTGATGAATGTGTAGAGCTGTGTAATGATATTATCAGGGAAGAAATTAAAGACATCGCGCCTAAGCATGATGCCGCTGACAAATTACCTGTGCCAAAAGAAATTCGTAACCACTTAGACGACTACGTAATTGGCCAAGACCATGCGAAAAAAGTGTTGTCTGTAGCGGTTTACAATCACTACAAGCGTTTACGCAACCAATCAACTAAACAAGACGTTGAATTAGGTAAAAGTAATATTTTATTAATTGGCCCAACGGGGAGTGGTAAAACACTGCTAGCTGAAACGTTAGCACGTTTACTAGATGTGCCGTTTACTATGGCCGATGCCACCACGTTAACCGAAGCCGGTTATGTGGGTGAAGATGTTGAAAACATTATTCAAAAGCTTTTACAAAAATGTGACTACGACGTAGAAAAAGCACAACGTGGTATTGTTTACATTGATGAAATAGACAAAATTTCACGTAAATCAGATAATCCATCAATCACCCGTGATGTATCAGGTGAAGGTGTACAACAAGCCTTACTGAAATTGATTGAAGGTACCGTTGCTTCTGTTCCGCCACAAGGTGGACGTAAACATCCACAGCAAGAGTTCCTGCAAGTAGACACTTCTAAAATTCTGTTTATTTGTGGTGGTGCATTTGCTGGTCTTGATAAAGTTATTGAACAGCGTAGCCACAAAAATACTGGCATTGGTTTTGGCGTTAACGTTAAAGAGTCGGCAGCGAGCCGCTCTTTAAGTGAAACATTTAAAGATGTTGAGCCAGAAGATTTAGTAAAATATGGTTTAATTCCAGAGTTTATTGGCCGTTTACCTGTTGTTGCTACATTGACTGAACTTGATGAAGCTGCACTGGTACAAATTTTAAGTGAGCCTAAAAACGCTATTACTAAGCAATTTTCAGTATTGTTTGGGATGGAAGACGTTGAGCTTGAATTTCGTGATGATGCACTACGTGCTATTGCTCACAAAGCAATGGAACGTAAAACCGGTGCACGTGGCCTGCGTTCAATCGTAGAAGGTGTATTGCTTGATACTATGTATGAGCTGCCTTCAATTGATAACGTAAGTAAAGTGGTTGTTGATGAAACCGTTATTAAAGGTGAGTCTGATCCAATCTTGATTTATGACAGCAGTAATCAAGAACAAGCCGCAGCAGATTAAATTCTGAGCAAGTTGTAAAAAAAAGGAGCCAATGGCTCCTTTTTTTATAATTAATTTAATCGAGTTGGCAAAAATTGTTGAACTTTAATTAGGTTATCCCCATATACTTGAGTAATCTTTAAATAAATGAAGTGCAAAGAGAAAATACAATGACGCTTGAGAGAAACGATCGAGTCGAAATCCCTGTGCTAGCACTGCGCGATGTAGTGGTGTATCCACACATGGTGATCCCGCTTTTTGTAGGCCGTGAAAAATCAATAAAATGCCTTGAAGCGGCAATGGATAAAGACAAACAAATTTTCTTAGTTGCACAAAAAGATGCAACTGTAGACGAGCCTGAGAAAGACGATATTTATCGTGTAGGGACAATTGCGACTGTACTTCAATTATTAAAGCTACCCGATGGTACAGTAAAAGTATTAGTTGAAGGCACGCAGCGTGCGAATATCGAAGAGTTTGTTGATAACGAAGACTTCTTTGTTGCCAATGCTCAGTTTATTGAATCTGATTCAGTGAATGAACAAGAGCAAGATATTTTTATTCGCAGTGCATTAAGCCAGTTTGAAGGCTACGTAAAATTAAATAAAAAAATCCCACCTGAAGTGATGACTTCGGTCTCTGGTATTGATGAGCCAGCGCGTCTTGCTGATACCATGGCTGCGCACATGCCATTAAAAGTGCCTGAAAAACAAAAAGTACTTGAAATATCAAGTGTTACGGAGCGCTTAGAGTACTTAATGGCGTTGATGGAAGGTGAAATAGACCTATTGCAAGTTGAGAAAAAAATTCGTACCCGCGTTAAAAAGCAGATGGAAAAATCGCAGCGTGAGTATTACCTCAATGAGCAAATGAAAGCGATTCAAAAAGAGCTTGGCGAAATTGACGATGTACCAGATGAATTCGAAGCGCTAAAAAAACGCATCGAAGAGTCAGGTATGCCTAACGAAGCGAAAGAAAAAGCCACGGCAGAGTTTAACAAACTTAAAATGATGTCGCCGATGTCGGCAGAAGCTAGTGTTGTTCGCTCATACATAGATACGTTAATTAACGTACCGTGGAAAAAACGCTCTAAAGTGAAAAAAGATTTAGCAGGCGCGCAAAAAATACTAGATAGCGATCACTACGGACTTGATAAAGTCAAAGAACGCATTATTGAGTACCTCGCGGTACAGCAGCGTACCAATAAACTTAAAGGGCCTATTTTGTGTTTAGTTGGGCCGCCAGGGGTAGGTAAAACCTCTCTTGGGCAATCTATTGCGCGTTCAACTGGCCGTAAGTACATTCGTATGGCACTGGGTGGTGTACGTGATGAAGCTGAGATACGTGGTCACCGTCGTACTTATATTGGCTCTATGCCTGGTAAATTGATTCAAAACATGACTAAAGTGGGCGTTAAAAACCCGTTATTCTTGTTAGATGAAATTGATAAAATGTCAGCGGATATGCGTGGCGACCCTGCATCAGCATTATTAGAAGTACTCGATCCTGAGCAAAACAGCCATTTTGCTGATCATTACTTAGAAGTCGATTACGACTTATCTGATGTCATGTTTGTGGCTACCTCTAATAGCTTTAATATTCCTGGGCCTTTATTAGATCGTATGGAAGTTATTCGTTTAGCCGGTTATACCGAAGACGAAAAATTAAATATAGCTAAAGAACATTTAATTCCAAAGCAAGTTAAGCGTAATGGCTTAAAAGAGAAAGAAGTTGAAATTGCCGACAGTGCCATTATCGGTATTATCCGTTATTACACCCGTGAAGCGGGCGTACGTAACTTAGAGCGTGAAGTGTCTAAATTATGCCGTAAAGCGGTTAAAAATATTTTAATGGAAAAAGACACCAAAACGGTCACTATCGATGCAGATAATCTTGAAGAATACTTAGGTGTGCAGCGTTTTGATTACGGTAAAGCAGAAGATGGCGACCGTATTGGCCAAGTAACTGGTCTAGCATGGACAGAAGTAGGCGGTGACTTACTGACTATTGAATGTGCTGCGGTACCGGGTAAAGGCAAACTGACTTACACCGGCTCGTTAGGCGATGTAATGCAAGAGTCGATTCAAGCGGCAATGACTGTCGTACGCAATCGTGCTGATGAGCTACGCATCAATAGCGACTTTTATGAAAAACGTGACATTCACGTGCATGTACCGGAGGGCGCAACCCCTAAAGATGGTCCAAGTGCGGGTATTGCAATGGTTACGTGTTTGGTTTCAAGTTTAACGGGTAATCCTGTGCGCTCTGATGTGGCCATGACAGGTGAGATAACCTTACGTGGTGAAGTACTGCCTATTGGTGGTTTAAAAGAGAAATTATTAGCGGCTCACCGTGGTGGTATTAAAACGGTGGTGATCCCTAAAATTAACGAACGTGACTTAAAAGAGATACCTGATAACGTATTGGCGGGTCTTGAGATTCACCCAGTTACGTGGATTGACGAAGTATTAAAGCTTGCTTTAGTGCATCCAGTTGATAGTTTTTCAGTCGAAACACCAAAAAAGCAGTAAAAAAGCCAAAAAAAGTGCTTTTAGGGGCTTTTCAAATCTAAACGGTATGATAAGTTAAGCACTGGTTTTCAAGCCTAGCCCTTGCAGGGCCTAGGCTTAAGAAAAATATAATCATATGAGCTTTAAAAAAATTGCTCAAAAATTTCAAAACAGTGATGTTAGTTTAAAAAACAATCGCTCTTGATAACAACAATGAAAGAGGATGATATTGTGAATAAATCTCAATTAATCGATCAAATCGCAGCTGATGCTGACATTTCTAAAGCGGCTGCAGGTCGTGCACTAGATTCATTCATCGAATCTGTATCTGGCGCGCTAAAAGATGGCGACTCAGTTGCACTTGTTGGTTTTGGTACTTTCTCTGTACGTGAGCGTGCTGCTCGTGCAGGTCGTAACCCACAAACTGGTGAAACGATTCAAATTGCTGCAGCTAACATCCCAGCTTTCAAAGCCGGTAAAGCGCTTAAAGACGCAGTAAACTAATCATTGTGTAAACAATTTAGTTATGGCGAGTAAAGATACGCTTAATTATTGCAATCGATAAATTAAGTTACTTCACCGCCAGTTACTTCAAGTGAAAAAGCGTATCTGGTAAGATACGCTTTTTTTACATATGACAAGGTAGAAAATACCTTGCTCAGAAAAGAGATAAACAAATGCTTGAGAAAATCAGAGAAGGTTCGCAAGGGCCGGTAGCCAAAGTCATTTTAGGCGCGGTGATTTTATCTTTTGCCTTAGCTGGGATCGGTAGTTACTTAGGTCAAACCACAGAACAACCCGTTGCTGAAGTAAATGGAATTAAAATTAGCCAAACAGAATTTAGCCGTGCGTTTCAAAATGAACGTAGCCGCTTAGAACAACAATTTGGTGAGTACTTTACCCAAATAGCAGCTGATCCAACTTACATGGCTCAAATCCGTCAAGGTGTGATTGACCGTTTAGTACAACAAGAATTACAAAGTCAGTTAGCTGCCGAGCTTGGTTTGCGCGTAAGTGATGAAAGCGTTCGTAAAACAATTTTAGAGCTACCTTATTTTAAAATTGGCGACAAGTTTAATAACGACCGTTATTTACAAGTTATTCGTCAAATGAATTTTCAACCTGACGCATTTCGTGAATACCTGCGTGATGATATGACGCGTAGCCAGTTAGTATCTGCCGTTGCGGGTACTGATTTTGCGCTGCCAAATGAGCTTAAATCAGCCATTGCGTTGCAACAGCAAACACGAAGCATTGATTATTTAGTCATTGATAAACAAGCAATGCAAGCTGATGTAGAAGTTACAGAGCAAGAAGTTGCGGATTACTATGAATTAAACGCAGGTCAATTTTTATCACCTGAATTAATTTCAGTTAATTACATCGAACTAAATGCAGATGATATTGATGTTGCATCGGTAAGCGAAGACGATGTAAAAGCATATTATGAGCAGAGTAAAGCGCAATATGTTGAACCAGAAAAGCGTCGTGTGTCGCATATTCTAATCGACAATAGCGAAGATGATGATGCGGCTAAAGCGAAAGCTGAGTCGTTACTTGCCCAGCTTAACGCTGGTGCTGATTTTGCTGAGCTAGCAGAGACATCGTCAGATGACATTGTTAGTGCAGAAATGGGTGGCGATTTAGAGTGGATTGAACGTGATGTTATGGAACCAGCATTTGAAGATGCAGCTTTTGCATTGCAAAACAAAGGTGATTACTCTGACGTTGTTGCCTCTGAGTTTGGTTATCACATTATCAAGCTGACCGATCTGCAAACTCAACAAGTTAAACCGTTCGATGAGGTTAAAGCTGACTTACGGGCTGAACTTGAGCAAGCTGAAAAAGTAGATGCGTTTTACGAGAAGCAAACAGAAATGGGGGCATTAGCCTTTGAAATTTCTGATCGCTTAGACGACGCTGCTGAAGTGGCGGGTGTTGAAGTACAGTCTACCTCTTTGCTTGCGCTTAGCGCACTTCCTGAGCCGCTTAATAACCCTGCGGTTGTGACTGCGTTATCATCAATTGAACTACTAGAAGATAAAGTCAATTCAGAAGTAATTGAGCTTGGTAATGAGCACGTGATTGTGGTGCGTGTAAATGAGCACCAACCTGCGGCAACGAAAGCATTAAGCGAGGTAAGTGAGCAAATTAAAACACGCTTAATGAATGAAAAGGCATCAGACCTTGCAAAAGAAAAAGCACGCACCTTATTTGCACAAGTTAAAGAGGGCAAGAGCTTAAACGAGGTGGCTGCTGAGCAATCACTAAACGTTCGTCAAGAGTCGCAACTAACTCGTGAAAGCTTTGCAGTTTCGCCAGCTATTGTTACCCAAGTATTCAAAATGGCACATCCTAGTGATGTGGCTGTGTACGATGTGGTTAACTTAAATAATGGTGATGCAGCAATTGTTGCGCTTAAAGCGGTAAATGATGCACCAGTGAGTGACAACATTGAGCCACAAATGAAGCAAAACATTACTATGGCGCAAGCGCAGAAAAACTATACGGTATTCATTGAATCGCTTAAGCAACAAGCAGAGCTTAATGTACCAAAAGCAGCCCAACCGGCTGAATAAGTAATAGCTAAATTAAAAAAGGCGCCAATTGGCGCCTTTTTTGTTTGTTTAGACATTAACAACTCAATAAGCGCTGAGTAACCTTTGATTGCGGGTTTTGAAAAATAGTTTCTGTAGCGCCGTATTCAACAATTTCACCCTTATTGAGTACCACTAGCTGGTCGCTAATATGGCGCACTAAACTTAAATGATGGGTGATCAAAATATAGGTTAACCCAGTTTCAAGCTGTAGTTTAAGTAATAGGTTTACTATTTGCGCTCTTACAGAAGGGTCAAGCGATGAAAGTGCCTCATCGAGTACAACAACCTTAGGATCTAATATAAGCGCGCGAGCGAGCGCTACACGCTGTAATTGCCCCACACTAAACATATGCGGATAGTATTGCTGATGATCGACCAGTAGACCCACTTTAAGCAGCGTACTACCAATTTTTTCACTACGTTGAGTTTTATCAAAATCAGTATTGAATTTTAGGCAATCATCGAGCATTTCAGCAATGGTCACTGCTGGGTTTAATGAGGTAGCGGAGTCTTGAAAAATCATTCGGATATAACGACACTGGGCATCACGATTACCATTGTTTTCTATGGTGTTATTCTCTAATAATATCTGCCCGCTATCGGCACTGTATGCACCCACTAATAATTTAGCCAGGGTACTTTTTCCTGAGCCTGTCTCACCAATAATGGCAATTGTTTCACCTTTACCAATACTAAATGAGATATTTTTTAAAACATCAAACTTTTTACGGCTAAACAGACCCGCTCGCATGTTAAAGGTTTTTGATAAGGCTTGAACTTTTAACAGTGGCTGCATTATTTTATTTCCTTGATCAGCGGGAAGTGACAGGCGTAGCTATGACCATGATGCTTTGAAAGTTTAGGCGCAACCACACATTCTTTTTGTGCTTGTGGGCAACGTGGACCGAGTCGGCAACCAATCGGTAAATGTTGCAATGTTGGAATAGTGCCTTTTAGTGCATAAAAGGGCTCTTTATGCGCTAAACCATGCTCATAATCGGGCAGGCTTTTTAGTAAAGCCTGCGTATACGGATGACGAGGTTGGCTAAAAATACGGTGTGTTGGACCTGCTTCAACCATTTGACCGCAGTACAACACATGAATACCATGCGACCAATTAACAATTTCTTCCAGCTCATGAGAGATCATCAAAATAGACATGTTCTTTAGCTGATTTAAACTTTTTAATAATCTAAACACCTGTGCTCGGGTGGTGCTTTCTAGTGCGGTTGTTGGCTCATCTGCAATTAACAACTTAGGTGTGCGGGCAATCGCCATGGCTATCATGACCTTTTGGCATACGCCCTCAGAGAGCTCATGCGGGTAACTATCAAGCACCGCTTCATGATTTTTAATACCTACTTTATGTATTAAGGCTTTAACGCGGTCTTTACGCTCTCGGTTGCGTTTTAAGAAAAATCCTTTAGCAGCCACTTCAGGCAGTGTTTCAGCGATTTGGTTAAATATTTTAGCAGTAGGATCTAGACAGCGACTGGGATCTTGGTAAATCATCGCAATGTCTTGGCTAACCGTTTTACGGCGTTGCTCTGGTGTTAAGCGCATTAAGTCAACACCACGCCAATGCATTCTATCTGCGGTTATCACCCAACGCTCATTAAGCACGCCGACGATGGCTTTTGCAATTAAGCTTTTGCCAGAGCCTGATTCGCCCACTAAAGCGTGTACTTCACCTTCTTTTAAACTAAAGCTTACGCGGTCAACAGCGCGAATGGCGGTTTCGGAAGTTTGAAGTTCAATGGTTAAATTTCGAATATCTAGTAACTGCATCTAATCGGCCTTACGCGCTTGTAAAACTTTGCGAAGTCCATCGCCCACTAAGTTTGTTGAAAGAACCGCTAAAAATAGCAGTACACCCGGAAGTGCTACTGTCCAAGGTGCTAAATATATAAGTCCTAAGTTCTCTGCTAAAATTGCGCCCCATTCAGTAGTCGGCGGCTGTGCACCCAGTTTTAAAAACCCTAACGCCGCAATATCTAAAATAGCAGTAGAAAGCGCCATCGTAAAAATAACTACAATATATTCATACACATTAGGAAAAATCCCGCGTGATAAAATATGCCATTTAGAGGCGCCATCTAAGCGGTAGGCTGTAACATAATCTTTGCCAAGTTCGTCAACTATTAGGTTTCTAATTGAATGAATAAACTGGGGTAATAAGGCCAAAATAATTGCCCATACGGTATTCATTAATCCAGGGCCGAGTATGGCAATAATAATGATGGCCAGTAACAATGAGGGAATTGACAGTGTTACATCCAGTAAGTGGTTCAAAAAACTAGAACGTATGCCTTTACTGATCCCTGCAAAGGTACCTACCAATACACCAATAACAGTGGTGATCAGTGCAGCCACAACCGATAACCCGAACGTATATGTGGCGCCATTCATTAAACGAGACAGCACATCTCGGCCTAAATCATCGGTGCCAAGTATAAACCGCACATCGCCCATTTCATTCCATGACGGGGGTAGTAGCAGTGCATCACTGTGCTGTTGATTTACCCCATAAGGCGCAAGAAAAGGCGCTGTAGCCGCTAACAGGCTAAAGGCAATAAACACCCATAAACCAACCAGTGCAGGGTGGTTATTTTTAAACTTTCGCCAGAGTCTCGCTAATGGCGATTTATTTGAATCTTCTGAAAATAAGTTAAACTTTGCCATGCGCTTGGTTCCGAGACAGAGGATCGAGTAGGGTGTAGGTCAGTTCGGCCATAATTGTGGCAATAATAATAAATAAAGAGACGGCCATTAACCCACCTTGTATGGCGGGATAATCACGTTGATAAATACTGTCTATTAACCAGCGACCGATCCCAGGCCATGAAAAAATAACCTCGGTGATCATCGCTAGGGTGATCAAGGTACTAAACTGCAAACCTATTTGTTTTATAACCGGTAGTAAGGCATTTCTTAGGGCGTGATGAATAATAAGCTGCCCACGAGTAAGCCCTTTGGCACGAGCTGTTTTAATGAAGTTTTGATCCATTACTTTTAACATTGATTCGCGGGTAAAGCGCACCAATACCGTGGTTGGGTACATAGCAAGTACAATAGTGGGCAAGGTAAGGTGGTGCAGCGCATCTAACATGGCCATACCATTATAAGGAAAATCAGCCAGTAAAATATCCAGCAAAATAAATCCTGTGCTCGCGGGTATCTCATACAATAAGCTCACTCGCCCCGACATAGGAAACCAGCCAAGTTTGAGCGAAAATACCATTATTAGTAACAATGCCAGCCAAAAAATCGGCATAGAATAGCCAATCATTGCTGTAGAGCTAATAAATTTATCAGGCCATTGCTTGTGATAAGCCGATGCTAAAATTCCCACTGGCACACCCACCACTACTGAAATAACTAACGCATAGATACTTAGCTCTAACGTCGCAGGAATTAAATCAACCACATGGGCAAACACACTGCTGCCCGAGGCGAATGACATTCCCCAATCCCCTTGTAAAATTCGTCCTACAAAGGCGATGTACTGCATAAAGTAATTACTGTTAAACAAATACTTTTCTTCTAGCTGCGCATTTTGGGTAAAATTAGTGTCTGGTATGCCGCTTAAGTTACTGAGCGGATCGCCAGGAAATAAATAACTCAACGAAAAGGTAAAAATGCTGAGTAGCAACACCATAAAAAACAACAGACCGAGGCGGCGTAAAATATAATCTAAGATCATTATCTTTTCCTCGCGTTAGCCAACGAAATAGCACCGAATGGCCCTAAGGTGATGCCTTCAACATCTGCGCTACTTGCTTGAAAACGCATACCATGGGCAATTGGCAGTAAAGGCAATTGTTTGATGATCATGCTTTGTGCAGCGTCATAGTATTGTTTACGTAAATTTAAATCTGTGGTGTCTAACGCTTTGGTTAGCAATAAATCAAATTCAGGATTACACCAGTTTGCTGGGTTTTTGCCACTGAATGTTGCAGTACAACTTAACAATGGGCTAAAAAAGTTATCGGGATCAGGCGTATCAGCTGCCCAGCCTAATAATACGCTGTCGTGGCGATGCTCACCAATACGTTGAATGAAGGTGTTCCACTCGTATTCCACTATATTAACGTTAACGCCAATTTTGCGTAAATCACTTTGCATTAGCTCAGCCATTTTGCGGGCATTGGGGTTATAAATTCGGCTTACCGGCATTGCCCAAATACTCATATCAAAGCCTTTTGGAAAGCCTGCTTCCGTCAATAGTTTTTTTGCTAACTGTGGGTCAAAGCTTGGCATATTTTTCTGCGGCTCAAACGCCCAAGAAGTTGGCGGAAGAATAGACTGTGCACGCAAGCCATTACCGTAATACACCGCCTGCATTATCTTATCTATATCAATGGCATAAACTAAAGCTTGGCGTACTTTTAGGTTATCAAATGGTGGACGCTCGGTATTAAACGCCCAATAGCCAATATTTAAGTTAGTTTCTCTTTCAACGTTAATATCATCACGTTGCGCTAAGATACTCAATTGGGCACTACTCGGGTGTGCGGTTACATCACATTCTTTGGTCAATATTTTAGCGATACGAGTGGTGCCATTCGGGGTAATGTCGTACACCAATTGCTCAAGGGCAACCTCATGTTTCCAATAATCAGCGTTTTTATAAAAGCGCACTAAATGATCGCGTCGGTACTCTTTATAAATATAGGGGCCTGTGCCAATCGGGTATTGATCAAATAGGTTTTCTTGATTATTAGCTTTGAGTGCCATGGCATATTCTTTAGAGAGCACCACAGCAAAATCGGTCGCCATATTGGCTAAAAAGCTGCTTTCGGCGTTAAATAACTCAAACCGGACTTGGTGATCAGAGACTCTAACAATTTTACGAATTAGCTGGTCAATCCCCACACTTTGAAAGTAAGGGTAATTAGCATCGCCAACAAAGTGATAAGGATTATAAACGTCAAATAATCGGCTAAAAGTAAAAATGACGTCATCGGCATTAAATTCACGGCTGGGAGTAAAATACGAGGTGGTATGGAACTTCACTCCTTTGCGCAAAGTAAAGGTAACCGATTTACCGTCTTTACTGATTTTCCAATCAGTGGCAAGTTCACTCTTAAATTCGGCGGTCACGGGGTCAATACTAATCAACCGGTCGTATAACTGGTTAGCAATAATATCGATAGTTGATCCTGTGGTTGTGACTTGTGGATTGAACGACACAGGGTTAGCCTCGGCGCAATAAACAAGACCTTGGTTTTTTTCTTCTAAGATTTCTTCTTTACTATCAATGCAACCTACTAAGCTCAATGATATTAAAGCAAGTAATAATTTATGCACCCGCACAACCTCTACTATTCTAGCAAATTGTATTTTTTCAAATAACCACGTAGTTGATGATACGTTAAACCAAGTACTTCTGCAGTCTTCTTTTGATTAAATTGGCTATGTTCTAATGCTTTTTTTATTAATGTAATTTCAAATTCATTAGAGAGGGTTTTTAAGTCACATGGAAACTCAGGTTCTTTGCTGCTCGCGTTCAATGCAACAGGCGTTTCTGTGGGCTGAGTATGAGCCGGTTCAGATTGTATTATAGTAGGCGCTTGTGCATGTTTTATGCGGGCTTTAGGCCTGAAACGACTTTCGAATGGGTCTAAAATAATTTTATGTACAGGAATATGTTCATTACCGTGGCGATAGAGACTTCGCTCCACCACATTTTTAAGTTCACGGACATTACCCGGCCAGTCATAACTGAGTAAACTTTCTTGTGCACTGCGGGTAAAACCACTAAATAGCTCCCACTCAAGATCACGTGCCATATTCATCGCAAACTGTTCAGCCAGCAACATAATGTCATCTTGACGTTCACGCAGTGGTGGTAGGGTGATCACATCAAACGCGAGTCTGTCGAGTAAATCACTTCTAAATTCACCTTGCTGCGCTAAATGAGGTAAATCTTCATTGGTTGCACAGACTAAGCGAGTATCTACTTTAACGGTTTGCTTGCCGCCAACACGCTCAAACTCACCATACTCAATCACTCTTAACAGCTTTTCTTGTACCATGGCTGAGGTATTTGCTAACTCATCTAAAAATAAGGTGCCGCTATTGGCACGTTCAAAGCGGCCTTCATGGCGTTTACTTGCGCCTGTAAAAGCACCACTTTCATGACCAAATAATTCACTCTCGAGTAGGTTTTCGTTCAATGCCGCACAATTGAGCTTGACGTAACTTTGATCCCAGCGCTTGGATAAAAAGTGTAAACGTGCTGCAATAAGCTCTTTACCTGTGCCGCGCTCACCAATAATGAGTACGGGTTTATCTAGGTTAGCTAGTTGTGAAACCTGATCAAGCACTGATAAAAAACTGTCTGATTGGCCAAGTAAATTGTCCTGTTGGCGATATTGACTCATATTTCCTAACTCTTAGTCATTTTTACTAACAGTTAGTGTATTTCATTATGAGGGATAACAAAAGTAATTTGTAATTTGCATTTAACATATTGAAACTAAATGGTATTTTAAAATTATAAAAGTTGGCAAGCATATTGATACTAATAAAAGCAGACACATTTAGATTAAATAATAGAGGTATATGTTATGGGAATTTTTTCACGTTTTGCAGACATTGTTAATTCTAATATCAATGCCATTTTAGATAAAGCAGAAGATCCTGAAAAAATGGTTCGTCTTATTATCCAAGAGATGGAAGATACACTTGTAGAGGTTCGCTCTACTTCAGCAAAAACCCTTGCTGAGAAAAAAGAATTAGTACGTCGCGTAGATACACTAAAAGCCCAAGTAAACGATTGGCAAGACAAAGCCGAATTGGCACTGAGCAAAGATCGTGATGATTTAGCACGCTCAGCTTTACTTGAAAAGCAAAAATCAGCTGATGCAGTCGCTGCAGTAGAAAGTGAACTTGATCATGTAGAATCTCATATCGAGAAACTACAGCAAGAAGTGACTACGCTACAAGAGAAACTAGCGGATGCTAAAGCACGTCAAAAAGCGATTATTTTACGTCAACGCTCGGCTGAGTCGCGCCTTGAGGTAAAAAAAGCACTTGATAGTTCTAAGGTAGATGATGCACTTAATCGCTTTGAACGTTACGAAACCAAAATTGATGGGCTAGAATCTCAAATAGAGTCTTACGATTTAGGTAAACAAACGTTAGCGGATGAGATTGCTGATTTACAAAAGAACGAAAAGATTGACGACGAGTTAGCTGAACTTAAAAAGAAACTCGCAAATAAATAAATATAAAACAGGGGCCTTGTGCCCCTGACATCAACATCGAATACGGATTGTCAGGAGAGGATTATGTTTGATCCAGAGATACTAGTTGCACCCTTTATCTTGTTTATGATTTTTGTTGCGCCACTGTGGTTAATTTTACACTACCGAAGCAAAAAGCAGGTAAGCCAAGGGTTAAGTGAACATGAGCATCACCAGTTATTGGAACTTGCTCAAAAAGCTGAAAAAATGACTGATAGAATCGAGACATTAGAAGCGTTACTTGATCAAGAGTCACCGCAGTGGAGACAAAAGATATGAACACTAAACGCGAATTATTAAGAGACCCACAACGTGGTAAAATTGCCGGTGTTTGTGCGGGATTAAGTGACTACTTTAATATGGAGTTATGGTTAGTTCGCATTATTTTTGTTAGTGCTGTACTACTAACCGGTGGCCCATTATTTGTGGTAGCGTATATTGCAGCGTGGTTTATTTTAGATAAAAAACAACCCAGTGCTGTAAATAAAACAAAATCACCGTATGGCGGTGATCCGCTAGAAGTAAAATTTAAAGTATGGCAAAAAGGCGAGCCACCACGTCGCGCGCTTCAAGATTTAAAAGAGCGATTAACCCGTGTAGATAGTCGCCTTCAAAACATGGAACGCTACGTTACTTCAAGCGAGTTTACGGTCAGCCGTGAAATTAATAAACTTTAAGGGATTGATAAGCACCTTGTTTGCAACGTGATTAATGACGGCAACTGAGGTGCAAAACACTTTATGAGCCAATCATTTGCAAAAAAGACCTTTAAAAGCGTTAAAGGCAAAGCACAAAAAGCCCTGCACCGTAGTTTAGACCAACATGTTAAACTTGCCGTAACAGGGCTGAGCGGCAGTGGTAAAACTGCGTTTATAAGCGCGTTAGTTAAGCATTTAACCTCTCAGGCGAATGACAACAACTTACCTTTTTTTGATGTAATGCGTGAACATCGCCACATTGCTACTAAAATTGTGCCCCAAGAGGCATTGAACGTTCCCACTTTTGATTATAACCGCGCAATAAGTGCTTTACTGCCAAGTGAAGGCGACCCTGCATGGCCCGCTTCTACCGAGCGAATTAATACTTTACGTTTGGCGATTAAATATCAAAGCAACGCGGGTCTGCGCGGTCATTTCTCACCCCAATCGACGCTTTATTTAGATATTATTGACTATCCTGGTGAGTGGCTGCTTGACCTACCTATGCTCGCACAAAGCTTTGAACAGTGGTGCGAGCAACAATATCCATTACTTAGTCAAACGCCACGTGATCAAAGCTCAGCTGAATTTTTGCAATCCATAGAGCAGCTTGATTTAGATGCACCGGTAGATGAAAACGCACTGGCTGATATTGCAAAATGTTATCAAACCATGTTGGTAGGGCTAAAAAAAGACACTAAGCTTGCCATGTTACAGCCAGGGCGAATGTTAATGCCGGGCGACTTGCAAGGTGCACCATTATTATTATTTTTTCCAATTAGTCCTGAAAAAATAAGTGACGATGTAGTAGCAGGTTCTAACTTAGCGCATTTAATTAAACGTTTTGATGCTTACGTAAAAGAAGTCGTTAAGCCATTTTATAATGAGCATTTCCGCCATTTTGACCGTCAAATCGTCTTGGTAGATGTACTGAGTGCGTTAAATGAAGGCTATGAAACATTAGCTGAGCAAAGTCGAGTGATCAATCAACTATTGTCACACTTTAGCTATGGTGATTCTGGTTTTTTTAAACGCTTGTTTAAACCTAATATTGATAAAATATTATTTGCTGCTAATAAGTCCGATCACATCAGTGCGAAGCATCACAAAGATCTTGCATTGTTACTCGATTCGTTAGTTAAAGAGCAAAGCAATCACTTAAAATTTGATGGGGTTAAAATAGAAACACTGGCGATGTCATCAATTGCTGCTACTGTGTCCCGCCAAGTGGTTGATAAGGGGCAAACACTCGACTGTATCTATGGCAAGCCATTAAATGAACAACAGTGGTTAACTTACCTGCCTCCTCAGCCGCCGAGCAGAATGCTCAATAAAAGTGAGTGGCCAGCACATGGGTTTGAGTTTTTATCATTTGCACCTATGCCAAGCCCAGAACAACAGCTTAAGCACATTCGCTTAGACCATGTGATGCAGTACTTGTTAGGAGATAAGTTAACATGAGTGAGTCAACACACCAATTTCAGGCTGGGCGTCGTATTAATGCCCAAAATATTGAGCAAAATGAACCAGATTTATTAGCGGCTAAAGTCGTAGAGCAGGGACAAAGTGAGCAGCCTAGCAAAGATAGCGACGAGCTAATTGAACCTGAAATCGATATTGAGCCTGTATATAAAAAGTCTAAGTGGCAAACCCTTAAAGGCCTATTTGCACTGAGCTTTATTGTTTTAATATTACTTGAGTTCGCATTTTCAATTGTATTGGCGTTTCAGCAGTCAGTTATTTTAGGTGGGGTGTACTTAACCGCTGTAATAACCGGTGTACTACTGATATCGCGTTTATTGTGGCGTGAATATAGAATGTTACGCAGCTTAAAGCGTAATCAGCTGCACCGCCATGAAGCTAACCGTTTGCTCAATAGTGAGCAGGTAGGCGGGGCGATACCTTGGCTTGAAAAGCTTAATAAACATCAGCAATTAGATAATTTCGAAAACTTTAAAAATCAGGTCGCTACGCACCACAGTGACAAAGAAATAATGTCTCTGTACGCGAATAGCTTACTGATAACGCAAGACAATCAAGCTAAAAAGTTAATAAACCGTTTTGCAACAGAGTCAGCTTTATTAGTTGCTCTAAGCCCAATTGCGCTGGTGGATATGATGGCTGTGCTGTGGCGTGGCACTAAATTAATAGAGCAAATAGGCCGCATATATGGCATTGGCTTTGGTTATGCCAGCCGCATTAAACTTTACCGCATGCTTATTAAGCAAGTAATGTTTGTAGGTAGTGCAGAGCTCGTTTCTGATTTAGCTGCCACGGCACTCAGTGCTGAATTATTAGGAAAGCTTTCAGGGCGAGCTGCACAAGGTGTTAGTGCCGGTATATTTACAGCGCGTATTGGTTACAAAGCTATGGAATTAAGCCGACCCTTACCGCGTCTTGAAAACAAGCGTAGCTTGTTAAAAGGCACAGTCCAAGGGATTGCGAGTAAAATTATGAGCCGTAAGGGAGCTGAAACTAAGTAGTGAGACTTCGTTGGCAATATTTGTGTACAGCTTTTTGGGTAAAGTTTGCACAAATAGCCATCTGAGCATCCGGCATGCTTGTGATTTTAAGTGCGGTGCGTTTTATTTATGCTATTGACACACATAATAAAAACGAGAACACACAATGAGCAAGCATCATCAAAATACCCAATGTATCCATGGCCCACAAAAAGCAAATGATCCGCATGGCGCATTAACCTCACCTTTGTATCAAACGTCTACGTTTCATTTTGAAAGTGCCGCCCAAGGTGCTGCCCGCTTTGCAGGTGAAGAGCCCGGTTATATTTACACGCGTTTAGGTAACCCAACCACTACTGAACTTGAGCAAAAAGTGGCGCAATTAGAAGGCTGTGAGGCCGCCGCCGCCACGGCAACAGGTATGGGTGCGGTATCCGCTTCGGTACTAAGCTTCCTATCGCAAGGCGATCATTTAATTGCATCAAGCGCTCTGTATGGCTGCACCTTTGCTTTTTTTTCGCATATGTTGCCGCGATGGGGAATTGAAGTCACCTTTGTTGATATGACCAATGAGAGTGAACTGCGCGCAGCCATTAAACCTAACTCAAAAATGATATTTGTAGAAACACCAATCAATCCAACCATGGCAGTGATTGATTTAGCACTTATTGGCGATGTTGCTAAACAGCATAATTTACTGAGTGTGGTCGACAATACGTTTTTAACCCCGCTGCTGCAGTCACCAAAAAAGTACGGTATCGATATTATAATGCATAGCGCGACCAAGTATTTAAATGGTCACGGCGATGTTGTTGCGGGTATTGTGTGTGGTTCACTTGAGCATATTACACAGATTAAAATGACCGTGCTTAAAGATATTGGTGCCACTATTAGTCCACACGATGCGTGGTTAATAAATCGCGGCTTAAAAACTTTAGCTATTCGCATTGAACGCCATTGCCAAAGTGCGCAAACGATTGCTGAGTATTTAGAAGCTCATCCGCAAGTAAATAAAGTGTATTACCCTGGGCTTAAGTCTCACCCGGGTTACAAGTATATTGGTAAGCAAATGAAAGCGGCTGGCGGTGTTATTGCCTTTGAAATTAAAGGGAGCTTAACCGACGGTGAGCATTTTATTGATAGTATGCAACTGTGCACATTAGCGGTTAGCTTAGGCGATGCTGAAACGCTCATTCAACACCCTGCATCAATGACGCATTCGCCATACACTCCCGAAGAAAGACTAGCAGCTGGAATTAGTGATGGTTTAATTCGTTTATCAGTTGGACTTGAAGATGTTAACGATATTATTAACGATCTCAACCAAGCATTTACTAAAATATCTTGAGGTGTAAATTAATGGTTACATTAAATTCTTCCTGTGGGCACTATTAAGAGTGGGCTGTGTTTTTATCTTTGCTCTAGTGTAATTTTAAATTTACGATCTGTGTGATCTGCAAAAGTATTGATCTGCGTCAAGCTATTAAACTTTTGTTCACTTTTGCATAGTATGGCTACATCGAATAGCCAAGCATTTGGCTGTTATTTTGACACCGATTTAGGGTTTTATCCCAAAGAAGGTATTTATGGCTAAAGCAAGTAATTACACCTCCAAAACACCTGATGAAAATGGGGTTATACATTGGAGCGATGAAGAAAATAAAATTTGGTCTGAGCTTGTAGCACGCCAACTTGCGTGCATAGAAGGCAAAGCCTGTGATGAGTACATGGAAGGATTGAAAAAAATCAATCTGCCTCATGATCGTATCCCACAGCTGAGTGAGCTAAACGAAGTACTTTTAGCAACCACAGGTTGGCAGGTTGCACCTGTACCTGCACTTATCGATTTTGATGAGTTTTTTAGGTTACTCGCTAACAAGCAATTTCCTGTAGCTACCTTCATTCGTAGCCGTGAAGAATTTGACTACTTACAAGAACCCGATATTTTTCATGAGATATTTGGTCATTGTGCCATGCTAACCAATCCTGACTTTGCTGAATTTACCCATAAGTACGGGCAACTAGGATACGCGGCAGAGAAAAAAGATCGTGTTTATTTAGCGCGTATGTACTGGTTTACTGTTGAGTTTGGTTTGATGCAAACCGAAAAAGGATTACGTATTTACGGTGGCGGTATTTTATCAAGCCCAGGGGAAACCCAATACGTGTATTCAGATACGCCAGAGATTAATCCAATGAATGTGCTAGATGTGCTGCGTACACCGTACCGTATAGACATTATGCAACCATTGTATTACACGATTAATTCGATTCATGATCTGTTTGAAATATCTCAAATGGATATAATGACTTTAGTTGAGCAAGCTAAATCACTTGGTTTGCACGACCCTAAGTTTCCTCCAAAAGAAAAATTAGCTAGTTAATTTTTGAAAAAAGTAACGCTAAACTAAGGATTTAAAATGTCTTCATTAAGTGCACAAAAATGTGAAGCCTGTCATGCAGATGCACCAAAAGTATCTGATGCTGAATTGGCTGAATTAATTAAAAAAATCCCTGACTGGGTGCCAGAAGTACGCGATGGTATTATGCAGTTAGAGCGCGTTTATAAGTTTAAAAACTTTAAGCAAGCCATTGCGTTTACCAATAAGGTAGGTGATATGGCTGAAGACGAAGGCCATCACCCAGGTTTATTAACCGAATGGGGTAAAGTAACCGTGACTTGGTGGAGCCATTCAATTAAAGGCCTGCATAAAAATGACTTTATTTGCGCTGCTAAAACAGATGACGTATTTAACGCGCTGTAATTAATTAGATTTGAGTAAATGAAAAGGCACTTTACAGTGCCTTTTTTATGGGTGGTTAGTTAATTAGGTTTTATCGGTATTTAACATGTCATCATGCTCAGCCATATCCCAAGGTAGTTCGCCTGGGCTGTTACCTAAAAAGTGTAAGTAGTTCTCAAACTGATCAAGAATATCCTTCACAATATCATCCTCATTGTAGCCATAAACATCGTACGACAGACCACCACGACGTAAAAACACGTCGGCCTTATAATACATTTCAGTATTGTCGTTATCAGGGCGCAGCTCTGAGTAAGCAAAGCTTGGCATAGGGTGCTCGGTAAGGCGAATATCATAAACAAAATCAACATGCTCATGGCGTAGTACAGTTAAATGAGCGCGTCCTAAATCAGTATCAAATTCGACCACAGCATGCCATTGTCGAGATTTCAACTCTGCTTGTACGGCTTTCATTGCCTCAACGACTACGCTACCTATAAAAGTATGTACTTTTTCTTTATTAGGGTAATTAACCATAGCCGCTAAACGGCGTTTCCAATGGGATAGATCAATATTACGACCATTAAGTGAATGTGCTTGTAGACTGGTATCGCGATGGCCTTCAATTCTTAAAGCCCGCCAAAGCCCCGCGGTGGCAATTAGCATAATAATAGCAAAAGGTAGCGCACTGACAATCGTCATGGTTTGCAGTGCACTTAAGCCACCTGCCACTAATAAAACAGCGGCCACAGCGCCTTCAAGCACCGCCCAGAACACCCGCTGCCATGCTGGCGTATTAATATTTCCACCTGAAGCGAGTGAGTCGATTACCAAAGAGCCGGAATCAGACGAGGTAACAAAAAAGGTAACTATTAGAATAACCGTGAGTAGAGAAATAAAAAATGAGAGCGGTAACACTTCAAATAATTGAAATAACGCCACGGCATGATTTGCTTGTACATCACCAATTAGTGTGTCAAAGCCTTCATTCATTATTAAATTCAGTGCTGTATCGCCAAACACTGAGAACCATAAAAAAGTAAAAATAGTGGGAACTAACATTACACCAACAACAAATTGCCTAATAGTTCTACCGCGGCTAATTTTTGCGATAAACATTCCAACAAACGGCGCCCACGCAATCGTCCAGCCAAATATAAATAAAGTCCAGTTCCCAATCCAATCACTGCGACTATAGGCTTGTAAGTTAAAGGTCCGCTCAACAATACCACTAAGATAACTGCCGGTGTTTTGTAAAAACGATTCTAAAATATGAATAGTTGGGCCAATAAAAAACACAAAGGCCATTAATGAAACCGCTAAGGTCATATTCACGATTGATAAACGTTTTACCCCTTTATCCATTCCGGCAATTACAGAGAGCGTTGCTGCGGCTGTAATAATAGCAATCGCGGTAATTTGTACTGTGGTATTAATAGGAATATCGGGCCATAAATAGTGTAGCCCCGCGTTGATTTGAGTTACCGAAAGTCCGAGCGTGGTCGCAATACCAAACAAGGTGCCTAATATGGCAAATACATCAACGATATGGCCGATAGGACCATATATTTTATCACCAATTAGTGGATACAAGGCTGAGCGAATAGACAGCGGCAGACCATGACGAAAGGCAAAATAAGCCAGCACTAAACCAACAATTCCATAAATAGCCCAAATATGAAATCCCCAATGGAAAAAGGCAATTTGCATTGCTTGCTTAGCGGCATCCACGGTTTCAGCCGCACCCGATGGCGGGGATGCGTAATGCAGTACCGGTTCGGCTACACCAAAATAAAGTAACGCCACGCCGTAACCGGCAGAAAATAGCATGGCAAACCACTCACCAAAGCTGTATTGCGGCAGTGCATGATCGGGGCCTAGTTTTATATTCCCCCAGCTGGAGGCGGCGACACACACAATAAATACCAAGAAGATAGCGACTGATAACATATAAAACCAGCCAAAGGTTTCTGTTATCCACGCAAGGGCGACACTGAATGCCTGACCAGCGAGTTCAGGGTTACTACTTGTACCAATCACCAAAAGTAGAATAATAAATACTGCAGGTAAAAATACAGGTAGCAAAATAGTTGAGCGTAAAGCAGTTTTTGTCATATTAGTCCTTAATATTAATTGCTAACTTTCAAGTATGCCTGACCACCTTATTATATATTTCGTTTATTGGCTAATTCAGTTGCTTGTTTTATATACCAATATTATTGGTAACAGAGTGAATATAAGTTAACGATAAGAGTGAGCAAATTGATAACCATACCTTTTTAATTTAGAGTCCGTGACGAGCAGCTTTGTATTGATTTCATCGGTGTTTAACTTAGCTCTGCTGAACGCTTATGAATTTAAGCTATAAACTTTTCTCCCAATTACATTGCTTTACTAGACTAAACCAAGGGCTAGTGAACTCTTTAGCTGTAATGGGGTGGAGAAGGGTTAAAGTAACATCAAGCTTTTTAGCCAGATAATGTGCTACTAGCTGTTTCATTTTATCGCTTTCTAATTGCTCATATGCTGCTTGCAGCTGATGTTTATCTTTTTGACTTATAAACTCACCAGTTAAGTTTTTGTAGCCTAGTTCAAGCCAAAGTAGCTGTGCTTGTTTAGCCTCGTTGGGGAATGCATGAGTTAACGTTGCCGTTGGAGTGTAGAGGCGTTCATAGTTAAGCTGATGTTCTTGAATTAAAAAGATCATTAATAAATTCAGCCCAGTCGAAATCTGTCCTGCACGTTTATCAAGATTTTGATTAAGGCTTAATGCACTTCTAAAATAGCGTTCAGCGTCAGTAACATTGCCTTCATCAAGCGCTAAGTAGCCTAAATTACTTTTTATAAGTGCTGTTACATTAGGAAGCTTTAATTGTGTGGTGAGCTCAAGGCTATCGGTATATAAGGCGCGAGCTTTTGCAAAGTCATTTTGCGAGCGAGCAACCAGCGCCATACTGTTAGTAAGGGTGAGTCGTTGGCGATCGCTGTGCGCATATTTATAAGCACATTTAAATGAGAGCTGGGCATCGTCTAAATATTCAGCATGGCGCAGCCATATGCCCAAGGCACTCATAATGGGGGTTAATTTTTGCTTGAAATAGTCAGTTTGATGATGCTGAAATATAGCGTCAATCGATTTATAAAGCCGATCGTAATGGCTGGTGGGGACGGCTGTGCGGGCATAAAGCAAATGCCAACGAATAAATAACGCAGCAGGAGCCGTATCTAGCTCTTTGAGGTTCTCAAGAATAATTATTGATTGTGCAGGATTAACAACAAGATAATCTTCGGCTTCGTTAAGTTTAGCTTCAAACGTTGTAAAATCATTAGCCATAGCCTGCGTTGAACCTACTAACACCAACCAACCTATAACGAAAAGGCGCAACAACTTATCCCCAACAATCGAATCATTCAGCTATTCACTATAGATGGAGGTATCTAACAAAGCAACGCCATTAAAAGGTACAAGTGTTGAGGAAAGGTATTATAAAATCACTAAAAAAGCCCTAAACCTATATAAGCTCAGGGCTTTTTCTACATATAATTAATTCTAGCGAATACACTTAACTTTAATGTATCGTTGGATTTCGTTTTACTCAACCTAACCTACGTTTAACATCAACTTATTCAGTGCTTACAGCTAAAAACTGCTCTTTAATCATCAATTGAGCGAAGCAGGGCGTTAATACCTACTTTTTCACGGGTTTGTTGATCAACTTTTTTCACAATAATCGCAGCGTACAAACTATGCGTGCCATCTTTTGAAGGCAGTGCACCCGGAACCACAACGGCACCGGCTGGTACGCGACCATAATGAATTTCACCGGTTTCACGGTCGTAAATACGGGTACTTTGGCTAATGTAAACACCCATTGAAATAACCGCACCTTCTTCAACAATAACCCCTTCAACAATTTCTGAACGAGCGCCAATAAAACAGTTGTCTTCAATGATGGTAGGATTTGCTTGTAACGGCTCTAAAACGCCACCTATGCCCACACCGCCTGATAAGTGTACATTCTTACCAATTTGAGCACATGAGCCCACCGTGGCCCATGTATCAACCATAGTGCCTTCATCAACGTAGGCGCCAATGTTTACATACGATGGCATTAGCACAACATTTTTCCCTACAAAGCTGCCTTTACGGGCTACGGCGTTTGGTACTACGCGCATGCCGCCTTGTTGAAACTGTTCTGGTGTGTAGTCGCTAAATTTAAGCGGTACTTTGTCGTAAAATTGATTTACGCCATCATTCATTGGCTGGTTTTCACGAATTCTAAATGAAAGTAGCACGGCTTTTTTAAGCCATTGATGAACAACCCATTCGCCAGAAATTTTTTCTGCAACACGCGCTGCGCCACTATCTAGTAGCTCAAGTGCATCAATAATTGCTTGTTTAACATCGCTTGATACGGTTGCTGGGCTAATACTGTCGCGGTTATCCCACGCATTTTCAATCATGGTTTTTAAATCTGACATAGTGTCCTCTTATTCAATTTCGGCGTTGAGTTTTTTACGTAATGCCTGATGAATTTTTGCTTGCTCTTCATCAGTCAGCGCTTGATATTCGTTATTAGATACCACAAAGAAATCTTCTGCGCGCTCGCCTACCGTGGTAATGCGTGCGGCATGTATGTGGAGTAAGTAAGCTTGAAAAACCTCGGCTATTTTAGTTAATAGTCCAGGTATATCAACCGCTTGAATTTCTATTAAACTACGATCCTTACGAGGGTGCGGGCGTAGTACAATTTTAGGCTTAATATTAAAATCTTTAAAACGTTGTGAACGGCTCTTTTTGAAGCGTATTTTTTTACGCGGGTCATTCAATGCTTGCTCTAATCCGCGTTTAATAGATTGTGCACGGCTACTGGCAATTGGGTCGCCATTAACTTCTAAAATAACGAAGTTAAATAGTACGTAGCCATCTTTGGTGGTGAGTACTTGGGCATGTTGAATTTGTGCTTTTTTAGAGCCAATAACACTGACTAATCGAGCGAATAACGCACCTGAGTAAGGACTGTAAGCAAATACTTGAGTACCGCCATGCATTGCCCTATTAGAGACAATAACACTGGGTAGACTCAAGTCGGTGCATTTGAGCAAGTGCTCTGTATGCCACGAAATTTGTTGTTCACTAAAGGCGGTAAAGTAATTAGCCTTAAAGCGACTCCAAATTAAGTCAATTTGATCTTCATGGTAATGCATATTAATCAAGCGCTGCTTCGCTTGATGCTTTTTATCTCGAATTTGGTCGCGTTGATCCATTGGGTTTTCAAGCCCAAGGCGCAAAGCACGTTGTGTATGCAAGTAAAGTTCACGTAGTAGCGTGTTTTTCCAGTCATTCCACAAGTTGTCATTGGTGGCACGTATATCGGCGACCGTTAAACAATAGAGATAATCGAGCTGGCGCTCTGTTTTTACGCGCGATGCAAAATCTTTTATTACATCTGGGTCGTTTATGTCTTTACGCTGCGCCGTTACCGACATAAGCAAGTGGTTGCCAACAAGCCAAGAAATTAACTTACCATCGGATGATGCAAAGCCATGCAATTTAGAAAAGGCAATGGCATCAACAGCGCCCAGTTCAGAGTGATCGCCACCACGGCCCTTAGCAATATCGTGGAAAATACCGGCTAAATACAGCAGCTCAGGTTTATCCATGCGCGTGACAATTTCGCTGCAAATTGGGAATTCGCTAATCCCTGTTTTATCAAAATACTGATAAATATTATTGATTAGCTTGTGGGTATGTTCATCAACTGTGTAGGCGTGAAATAAATCAAATTGCATTTGCCCAAAGATATTTCGCCACTGCGGCAAATAGGCGGCAATCATGCCATGTTTGTGCATCAGCGTAAAAGCACGCCCCATACCATTAGGATGCTTTATAATGCGTAAAAAAGCTTCTCGGCAGGCCGCGTAGTCTTGTAGATCGCCTAATAAACGACGGCGAACCTGACGAATAGTGCGAATAGTGCTTGGGTATATATGGGTAATTTCTGGGTGGTCAGCAATATGCTCAAACAACACAAAAAGTTGGTCGCGCCTAAAGAATACTGACGGACTTTTAACCCGAATTTGATGGCCAACGCGCTCAAAGTTGCGATCGAGTTCTTCAACGGTCGCTTGGCTGCTGTCTGGCGAAATACTTTGCTCAAAGTACGAAAGCAACATTTGGTTAAGCTCACGTACTCGGCTCATGATTCTGAATAAACGCTTCATCATGCGTTCAACCGAGGCTTTGCCATCACTACCAAAACCCAATATTTCGGCAGCTTGGGGTTGGTGATCAAACAATAAGCGATTTTCTGAACGTCCTGCGGCTAAATGCAGTGCAAAGCGGATGTTCCATAAATTTTCAAGACACTCTAACAGCTCTTGATATTCCTCATGGGTCAGGTAGCCGTGGCTAATTAGCTCTTGCAACGTTTCGGCTCTGAAGTGCTTTTTAGCGACCCAAATAATGGTTTGCAGGTCGCGCAGACCCCCAGGGTTTTCTTTTATATTCGGCTCTAGATTGTAGGCTGTACCGTGACATTTTCTGTGGCGCAGGTTCTGTTCTTGTACTTTTGCGACAAAAAATTCACCTGAGCCCCATACTGGTGTTTCAATAATATGGTTTTTGAGTTTTTCAAACTCAATATGATTGCCAAAAATAAGGCGGCTTTCTAATAAGCTGGTGGCAAAGGTAACGTCTTCACGTTTTTGATCTATGGCTTGTTCAATAGTACGAACACTATGGCCTATCTCGAGATTAAGATCCCACAACATAGTGACAAATTGGCCGATTTTTTCGCAAATATCATCATTAGGTTGTTTTGTAACGAGCAATAAAAAGTCAATGTCAGAGTAGGGATGCAGCTCACCACGACCATAACCACCTACTGCTATCAAAGCGAGATCTGGTTCGTGAGCTAAATCATAAACCTGAAAAAGTTTGATTAGCAGCCGGTCAATAAATTCTGCACGGGCATTAATTAATTTACCAACCGGTTGTTTTGAGAATTCATTATGCAACCATTTATAGAAATAGGCGGAGCAATCGCGGTAATCGCTTAATTGCTCAGCATCATTGAGCAACTTTTTTACTTTGTTAGGTAATGCCACTTAGGCTGGCTCCTATATATGGACTGCATTATAAGTTTGAGATTTATTTTTATAATATATTTGCTGTAAGGGCAATAAGTTATGTTAGCCCCTTACAGCAAACCACTTAAGCGATATACAGGCAAAGCCTGTTACTACCGCGATTAAGTGCGCACTTAATTAGTGCTCGATAATTCTATCGATTGTATCATCTGATCGTAGTGTTAAAATTTCAACACCATTTTCAGTTACAAGTAAGGTGTGTTCCCATTGAGCTGATAAACTACGGTCTTTTGTTACCACAGTCCAGTCGTCTTTAAGTAATTTACATTGGCGTTTGCCCGCATTTACCATAGGTTCGATGGTTAAACACATACCTGCTTTTAATGTTTCGCCAGTACCTGCTTTACCGTAATGCATTACCTGTGGTTCTTCATGGAACTCGCTACCGATGCCGTGGCCGCAGTATTCACGGACGATAGAGTAGTTAAAGCTCTCTGCATATTTTTGAATAGCTGCACCAATATCACCAAGGCGAACACCCGGTTTTACCATTTTAATGGCAAGGTATAGACTTTCTTGAGTAACTTCTGCAAGGCGTTTACCCTGAATATTAGGCGTGCCTACATGAAACATCTTTGATGTGTCACCGTGGTAACCATCTTTGATAACGGTGATGTCAATATTTACACTGTCCCCCTCTTTTAATGCTTTGTCGTTCGGAATACCGTGACAAATTACATGGTTTACTGAGGTACAAATTGATTTTGGAAAACCATGATAATTAAGAGGAGCAGGAACGGCATCTTGCACATTAACAATATAATCATGACAAATTGTATTTAGCTCATCGGTGGTGATACCTGGTACCACATGTGGTTCGATCATTTCTAGCACATCAGCAGCCAAACGGCCGGCTACACGCATTTTCTCGATTTCTTCAGGGGTCTTAATCACAGCGCTCATTGAGGCTCCAAAGTTGCGTTTTTAGATGATTATCGTCGCACAATTTTTGCACGAGACGTTGAGTATTTATTTTTAATATGGTATAAAGCGCGCCGTCTTTTTACAAATAAATTCTTAAATGATTTTTTGTATTTAAGGCAAACACAATTTTATTTTAACACACACACGTATCGTCACATACACTTGGGTGCATTTCAGTTTCATTTAACTGCGGTGTTGGTGCTATGGGATATGTGGAGGCCTAACCCTAAACAACTTAGAGGATTTACAAAATGGCAAACGTTTCAATGCGCGATATGCTTCAAGCTGGTGTTCACTTCGGTCACCAAGCACGTTACTGGAACCCTAAGATGAAGCCTTTCATCTTCGGCGCACGTAACCGTGTACATATCATCAACCTTGAGCAAACTGTACCAATGTTCAACACTGCACTTAAGTTTTTATCTGGTGCTGCTGCAAACAAAGGTAAAGTTCTTTTCGTTGGTACTAAGCGCGCAGCAAGCGAAGCAGTGAAAGAAGCTGCTTTACAAAGCGATCAATTCTTCGTTAACCACCGTTGGTTAGGCGGCATGTTGACTAACTGGAAAACAGTTCGTCAATCAATCAAGCGTCTTAAAGACCTTGAAGCTCAAAGCCAAGACGGAACTTTCGAGAAGTTAACTAAGAAAGAAGCGTTAATGCTTACTCGTGAAATGGAAAAGCTTGAAAAGAGCCTTGGTGGTATTAAAAACATGGGTGGCCTTCCAGACGCTATCTTTGTAATCGATGCTGACCACGAGCACATTGCTATCCGTGAAGCTAACAACCTAGGTATCCCAGTTGTTGCAATCGTTGATACTAACTCTAACCCAGACGGTGTTGATTACATCGTACCTGGTAACGATGATGCTATCCGTGCAATCAACCTTTACACTAGTGCTGTTGCAGCTGCGATCACTGAAGGCCGTGAGAGTAACATCGTTGCTCAAGCTGAAAAAGATGACTTCGTAGAAGCTGAGTAATTAGCTGTCATCAAGTCTTCATCTTTTAAAGGTGAAGACTTGCTATTCTTGTGGAGCGGGTAACCCGCTTATCTAAACCTGATTTCAGATTTGAGGATTTACTAATGGCTGTAACTACTGCCCTAGTTAAAGAATTACGCGAGCGTACTGGCGCTGGCATGATGGATTGTAAAAAAGCGTTAACTGAAACTGATGGTGACATCGAGTTAGCGATTGAAAACATGCGTAAGAGCGGTGCTGCAAAGGCTGCTAAGAAAGCAGGTAACATCGCTGCTGAAGGTACTATTATCATCAAGCAAAACGCGGGTGTTGCAGTACTTGTAGAAGTTAACTGTCAAACTGACTTCGTTGCTAAAGATGCAAGCTTCCTAGCATTTGCTAACAAAGTTGCAGATGCTGCTATCGCTGACACTACATCTATCGAAGACTTACAAGCTAAGTTCGAAGAAGACCGTGTTGAGCTAGTAACTAAAATTGGTGAAAACATCAATGTACGTCGTCTTCAGTACATCACTGGTGAACAACTAGTTGAGTACCGTCACGGCGAGCGTATTGGTGTTGTTGTTGCTGGTGTTGCTGATGAAGAAACACTTAAGCACGTTGCAATGCACGTTGCTGCTTCAAACCCAGATTACCTAACGCCAGATGACGTACCTGCTGATGTTGTTGAAAAAGAAAAGCAAGTACAAATCGATATTGCGATGAATGAAGGCAAGCCTGCTGAAATCGCTGAGAAGATGGTTGTTGGTCGTATGAAGAAATTTACTGGTGAGGTTTCTCTTACTGGTCAAGCTTTCATCATGGAACCGAAAAAATCTGTTGGCGAAATTCTTAAAGAGAAAAACGCAACAGTTACTGGCTTTGTACGTATGGAAGTTGGTGCAGGTATCGAGAAGAAAGAAGAAGATTTTGCTGCTGAAGTTGCTGCTCAAATTGCAGCTGCTAAAGGTCAGTAAGACATACTATTTGTGATGCAAAAGGAAAATACATGCAATTAAAGTACTATTTGCTTTTGCGTCACGCTTAGAAATTCTTTAAAATAACCGCGCTTTTATGTTTAACATAAGCGCGGTTATTTTTTATCCATAATTCAATAAAAGTTGGCCCCAAAACTATGACTATCAATCGCAAACCTATTTTTAGACGTGTTCTTCTCAAATTAAGTGGTGAAGCTTTAATGGGAGACGAAGGCTTCGGCATCGACCCAAAAGTTTTAGATCGTATGGCACAAGAAATTAAAGAGCTCGTAGAACTCGACGTAGAAGTGGGTTTAGTTATTGGTGGCGGCAACTTTTTACGCGGTGGCTCATTAGCCGAAGCGGGCATGAATCGTGTTGTTGGTGACCATATGGGGATGCTTGCAACCGTAATGAACGGCCTAGCTATGCGTGATGCGTTGCACCGTGCGTTTGTAAATTGTCGCTTAATGTCAGCTATCCCATTAAATGGTGTGTGTGATGCGTATAACTGGGCTGAAGCAATTAGCTTGTTGAAAACAGGTCGCGTTGTTATTTTTGCCGCTGGTACGGGTAACCCGTTCTTCACTACTGACTCTGCAGCGTGTTTACGTGGCATTGAGATTGAAGCTGATACGGTAATCAAAGCGACTAAAGTGGACGGTGTATTTAGTGATGATCCGGTTAAAAACCCTGAAGCGACACTTTACCGTCACTTAAGCTACAATGAAATTATTGATAAAGAATTAAAAGTAATGGATTTAGCGGCATTTACTCTTGCTCGCGACCATAATATGCCATTGAGCGTATTTAATATGAATAAATCAGGCGCATTAAAACGCGTAATAATGGGTGAAGAAGAAGGAACTCTTATTTCTTCACAAGCCTCAGATGAAGTAAGTAAATAGATTAGGATTAAACCGTGATTAACGATATTCAAAAAGATGCGCAAGCGCGCATGCAAAAAAGTGTAGCAGCACTTGGTAGTCAATTATCTAAAATTCGTACTGGCCGTGCTCATCCTGCAATTTTAGACGGCATCATGGTGTCGTACTACGGCGCACCAACGCCTTTAAATCAAGTTGCAAATGTAACAATTGAAGATTCACGTACACTGGCTATTGGTGTATTTGATAAATCTTTAGCGCAAGCGGTTGAAAAAGCGATTATGGCTTCTGACCTTGGTTTAAACCCAATGTCTGCAGGTACGGTAATTCGTGTACCACTTCCTCCATTGACTGAAGAACGTCGTAAAGATTTAATTAAAATCGTACGTGGTGAAGTAGAAGGCGGCCGTGTTGCTATTCGTAATATTCGTCGTGATGCAAATGGCGATATTAAAAACTTATTAAAAGATAAAGACATCTCTGAAGACGAAGCTCGTCAAGCTGAAGATGCAATTCAAAAAATCACTGATAAGTTTATTAAAGAAATGGATACGCAACTAACGGCAAAAGAAGCTGAGTTGATGGAAATCTAATAACTGTTCTAGACCCAAGTAAACAGCTTTAATTAAATAATTAAGTTGCTGTTTATCAGTCTTCGCAGTTTACTATAATTGTGTGATTTTAAAGGGTAACAGAATATGTTTACTCTTTGCTAGTGGCTCGATTGTCAGTAAATACAAGGTTGTTGGCTGTATATTTATCTGCTTAAAGTAGATTTATTATCACGGGTACAGGTTAAATTTATTAGTTTTGAAACGCCGTCTGGGGTATACTAGGCGGCGTTTTTTTATGGAATACACAAAATTTATGGTTCTAGACGCTGATACAATTTCACAGCAATGTTTGCCTAAACATGTTGCTATCATCATGGATGGGAACGGGCGTTGGGCACAAGCTAGAAATAGGCCTCGTGTATATGGGCATAAAAAAGGCGTGGATGCAGTTCGTCAATCTGTGCAGTTTTGTACTAAATTAGGGATACAATCGTTAACCTTATTTGCTTTTAGTAGTGAAAACTGGCGCCGCCCTGAAGACGAAGTAAATACATTAATGGAGCTTTTTTTATTTGTACTAAGTAAAGAAGTTAAAAAGCTGCATAAAAATAACGTAAAACTAACCATCATTGGAGATTTATCTCGATTCTCTGAAAGCTTGCGCGCTAAAGTACATACTGCGCAAGAACTAACAGCGAATAACACCGGCCTGCATTTAAATGTAGCGGCAAATTACGGTGGTCGTTGGGATATGACCCATGCTGCTAAGCAGGTTGCTTTACAAGTAGCAAATGGGGAAATTGATCCCGCAGACATTACAGAAGAACATATTGCACAGCACATGAGTATGGCAGATCAGGCTCAGCCAGATTTACTGATCCGTACTGGTGGCGATGTCAGAATTAGTAATTTTTTACTTTGGCAGGCAGCCTACGCTGAACTTTATTTTACCAATACACTTTGGCCTGACTTTAACGAAGCTGCTTTTGCAGAGGCCATTGCATGTTACGTTGCCAGAGAGCGACGTTTTGGTTGCACGGGCGAACAAATAAAACAATTACTCGCTCAAACCTAAAATAGATTAAGGGTCATCATTTTGTTAAAACAACGTATTTTAACCTCACTAGTGCTAGCGCCATTAGCACTGGCTTTGGTTTTTTACACCCCACTAACGTTATTTAGTTATTTTGCGGGTGCTATTGTATTAATGGGCGCGTGGGAATGGTCTGCTTTTATGGGACTATGCGATAAACTAAAACGCGGTGCGTTTGTATTATTAGTGGCTGTATTACTTGGTTTACTTAATTTACATTGGCCTATAGAAACCCTATGGCAAGATGGCCAGCTTGTTGGCGATGCTAATTACCTATTTACCTTATCGTTTTCATGGTGGCTAGTTGCAAGTTATTTAGTGTGGCGTTATCCCGCGATGGCTAAAGGCTGGAATGAAGGACTGGTGATGCGCGGTATTGCAGGTTTACTGACATTGGTTCCATTATGGCTTGCGCTTAATACACTGCGTAGTGCGCAATATACAGAATCAACACACTATGGTTCTATGCTGATTTTAGTGGTGCTAGGTATTGTATGGAGTGCCGATATTGGCGCTTACTTTACCGGTAAAAGTTTCGGTAAACATAAGTTAATGCCTAAAGTTAGTCCAAATAAAACCATAGAAGGCCTCGCTGGTGGCGTGGTTGCTGCGGTGTTATTTGTATTGGCTTTTTGTTATTACACCAACGTTGATACTTCTGTATGGCCTATTTATGCAGTAATGACGGCATTTATTGCTTTATTCTCTGCGGTAGGTGATTTACTAGAGAGTATGTTTAAGCGCGAAGCGGGTCTTAAAGATAGCGGCAGTTGCCTACCTGGGCATGGCGGTATTTTAGACCGTATTGATAGCTTAACTGCAGCAGCGCCGATGTTTGTTATTTGCTTTGCCTGGACACTGAGTTTATGAGTGCAGTGCAACAACTGGTTATTTTGGGTGCGACGGGGTCGATAGGTCTTAGCACGTTAGATGTTGTTGCAAGAAATCAACAGCAGTTCAAGGTGTTCGCATTAGCCGCTGGGCAAAATGCAAAAAAAATGGCTGAGTTGTGTCTTGCTCATCAACCTCGTTATGCTGTTATGGCTTCAGAGCAAGCCGCTAAGCAGCTTTGTGAACTTTTAAAAGGCATGAGTAAAACACAAGTAATGCATGGCGAGAAAGCTATGAGTGAGCTTTGTGCGCATGTTGATGTTGATACTGTGATGTCAGCAATTGTTGGTGCGGCTGGATTACTACCCACTTTGAGCGCAGTCGAAGCGGGTAAAAAAGTGCTGCTGGCAAACAAAGAGTCATTGGTGATGTCGGGTCAGTTGTTTATTGATAAAGTGAAACAACACCAAGCAACTTTATTACCCATCGACAGCGAACATAATGCTATTTTTCAGTGTTTACCTAGTGCGTTACAAAACACCCAAGGACAAGCACGGCTTGAGCAGCATGGTGTTAGTAAAATTTTATTAACTGGCTCTGGAGGGCCGTTTTTAAACCGTGACATTAATACGCTTGCTAGTGTTAGCGTCAGTGAAGCCGTTGCTCACCCTAATTGGTCAATGGGACAAAAAATATCGGTAGATTCAGCCACGATGATGAACAAAGGTTTAGAGTTTATTGAGGCTAAATGGTTATTTAACTGTGATGCCAGCGATATTGATGTGGTGATTCATCCACAAAGTATTATCCATTCTATGGTGCAATACCAAGATGGCTCTATTTTAGCGCAAATGGGAAACCCCGATATGCGCACCCCAATAGCGCATGCACTTGCTTTTCCACAGCGAATTGATGCGGGAGTTAACCCGCTAAACTTTTCTGATATTTGTGATTTTTCGTTCACCAAACCTGATTTCTCGCGTTACCCTAATTTAAAACTGGCCATTGCCGCCTGTGATGCAGGGCAGGGTGCAACCACGACGGTAAATGCGGCCAATGAAATGGCTGTAAATGCATTTTTACAAGGTCAAATTAGTTTTACTGATATTTATAAAGTGAATGCGCAAACGTTAGAGGCTGCAAAGTTTACCAATGTGCAAACGCTTGATGAAATTTTAGAGTGTGATCGTTTGGCACGCATGAGCGCGACGCAGTTTATAACAAAAGTGGTGCATTAAAATGTTCGATTTTTTTTGGAATTTAGGTTCGTTTATACTCGCGCTCGGTATTTTAGTGACCGTTCACGAATATGGTCATTTTTGGGTGGCACGTAAGGCGGGCGTTAAAGTACTGCGCTTTTCAATTGGTTTTGGTAAACCCTTATTAAAATGGCACGACAAGTACAATACTGAGTATGTAATTGCAGCAATCCCACTCGGTGGTTACGTAAAAATGTTAGATGAGCGTGTTGATGAAGTACCAGCCAATCAGCGTCATTTATCGTTTAATGCTAAATCTGTTCAAGCGCGAATAGCCATTGTGGCAGCTGGGCCCATGGCGAACTTTTTATTCGCTATTTTTGCTCTAGCTGTGATGTATATGGTGGGTGTACAAACTATAAAACCGGTTGTAGGCAATGTGGTTGAAGGCAGCCGAGCAGAGCAAGCGGGCATTATACCTACTCAGCAAATAATTAAAATTGGTGATGACGACATTGCTAATTGGCAAGATGCGACTTTTTCTTTGATGTCGCACTTAGGTGATAAAAGTGTTGCTGTTACTTTACGCAACGAAAATTATCAACAAACAACGCAAACTCTCAATTTGGATGGTTGGAAGCTTGATCAGCAAGATGTACCGCCATTAAGTTCGTTGGGGATTGTGCCGTTTCGCCCTCAAGCGACACTTACAATCGCGGCGATTACTAAAGACTCTGCTGCCGAACAGGCAAATTTACAGGTTAGCGACGTTATTTTAGCTGTAAACGGCGAAACAATGAGCAGTTGGCAGCAATTAGTTAATCTTATTACGCAATCGGCTAACAAATCCTTACAATTTAGTGTAAAAAGACAAGATAGTATAAAAATAATAACAGTCACTCCGAAGAGTCGCGTAGTCAGTAATGGTGTTGAACAAGGCTTTTTAGGGGTTGCTCCGGTTGTAGAGCAGTGGCCTGATGATTTTGTTGAGACTAGACATTATGGGCCACTAGATAGTATTGTGCTGGGCACAAAAGAAACATGGCGTTTAATTACGCTGAGTTTCGACATGATAGGTAACTTAATTACTGGTCAAGTGTCAGTGAAAAATTTAAGTGGGCCCGTCGGCATTGCAGTCGGCGCAGGCACAAGTGTTAGTTACGGATTAGTCGCATTTTTAAGCTTTTTAGCTTTGATCAGCGTTAATTTGGGAGTATTTAATTTACTTCCTCTGCCAGTGCTTGATGGTGGGCACTTAATGTATTACATAATTGAACTTTTTCGTAAAAAGCCGGTCTCTGAAAAGACACAAGAGTTTGGTTTTAAAGTGGGAGCCTTGCTACTCATTTTTCTAACATGTTTCGCTTTGTTCAATGATGTATCGCGCTTGTAGTTGTTTAAGCGTGGTAACGACAAATTAGAACACGATTGTAAAGCTCGTAACTATTTAGTTTACGATGCTAAGCGGTAATACAGTTGTAAAGGATAAAGATAATAAAATGGCTATAAAAAAACATTTGGTAGTTTCAAGTTTATTGGGTGCAAGTTTTGCAGCCCTAGGCCAAAACTCCTTTATTGTTGAAGATTTAAAAGTTGAAGGACTGCAACGTGTCGCACTTGGTGCTGCATTAACGCATATTCCTATTAACGTGGGCGACAATGTTGATGAATACACAATTTCAAAAACAATTAAGTCACTTTATCGCTCAGGTCACTTTGACAATATAAAAGCGTTGCGTGATGGCAATAACGTTATTTTTAAAGTAACAGAACGCCCAACAATTAGCTTTATTGAATTTGAAGGCAATAAAGACATAAAAGATGAGCAGTTAAACCAGTCGCTTGATCAACAAGATATTCGCCAAGGCGAGCCGCTGGATAAAACGGTTATCGATAACATTGAAAAAGGCTTAGTTGAGTTTTTCCACAGCATTGGTAAATACAATGCAAAAGTAGACATAAGCGTCACTAAACTGCCACGTAACCGAGTTAAATTGAGACTCGAGTTTGATGAGGGCGATGCAGCCTCTATTCGTCAAATCAACTTAGTAGGTAATGAGCTTTTTTCAAACGAAGAGCTACTACAGCTTGCTGAGTCGCAACAAGATTTACCTTGGTGGCAGTTTATGGGTAGCGATCGCTATCAAAAGCAAACTATTGAAGGTGATTTAGAAAAAATTCGTAGTTTTTATTTAGACCGTGGTTATTTGCGTTTTAATATTGATTCAACGCAAGTATCAGTTAGTCCTGAACGTGAATCGGTTTATGTAACGGCCAATATTACCGAAGGCGTTAAATACAAAGTAAAAGGCTTTGATTTCATCGGTGATTTACTCGGTCGAGAAGAGCTAATCAAAAGTGTTATCCCGCTTCGCACCGGCGAGCTTTACAACGGCTCTGTGGTGACTTCTTCAGAAGAGTTTATAAAAAGCTACTTAGCTCGTTTTGGTTATGCCAATGCTGAAGTACGCACCATTCCAGAAATTGATGACGAAAACCAAGAAGTACAACTGACTTTATCGGTTGACCCGGGTAAACGTGTTTATGTGCGTCGAATTATTGTTGGTGGTAACCAAAATACAGCCGACGAAGTTCTACGTCGTGAAATGACACAGCTTGAAGGTGCATGGCTATCTAATCAAAATTTAGAGCGTTCTAAGTTACAAATTCAACGCTTACCTTATATGGAAACGGTTGACTTTAATGTAGTGCCTGTCCCTGGTGTGGATGATCAAGTTGATGTTGACTTTACTGTTAAAGAGCAGTCAGCGGGTAGCTTTAATGCCGGCCTTGCTTATGGTTCGTACTTAGGTCTGCAATTTAATATCGGTGTGACCGAATCTAACTTTTTAGGTACAGGTAATCAAATTGGTTTTAACATTAATACCTCGCGTGGTTCTGAGCGTGTTAGTGTGTCGTACACAGACCCTTACTTTACGCCAGATGGTGTATCGCAAGGCAGCAGCATCTTTTATAGTAACTACGATGCTAGCCAGTTTAGCTTGATTGACTATAAGTCAAAAAGTTACGGCTTAGGCACTAATATTGGTTTTCCAATTGATGCTATAAATCGTGTTAACTTTGGGGCTCGTTGGATAGAAGAAGAGCTATCTGATATTGCTGAATATGAGCAAACTCGCGTACTACGTGAAACCTTCTTAGATCCAGAGAATCCTGATGCGGGCTTTGAGTTTACTAAATATGAGTTAAGTGTAGGTTGGTCGCGTGTAACGGTTAACCGTGGTTTATTCCCAACGGCAGGCTCAAGACAAACATTAAACCTGACAGCCACAACGCCTAATTCAGATTTAAAATACTTTAAATTAAATTACGATTCACGTTTTTACTGGCCGATTTCAAACGATCACCGTTGGGTGTTCTCAACCCGTGCGGCATTAGGTTATGGTAATGGTTATGGTTCTACCAACGGGTATGAGCAAACTTTACCATTCCAAGAGTACTTCCGTATTACAGAAATGGAATTACGCGGCTTTGATAGAAACACTATCTTACCGCGTGCGGTAGCAAGAGCACCGCAATCTATACCAGGCACGCCATCGGGCGATGGTACAACCACAGGCAATATAGGCGGTGCCTCAGAGTTTGATGTGCTAATACCACAAGGCCGTATCGGTGGTAATGCGAAAGCCGTTGCAGGTATGGAGCTTATTGTTCCTACACCGTTCTTAGATGAAGAAAATACCAGTTCAGTACGTACTAGTTTCTTTGTTGATGCAGCTAACGTCTGGGATACCGAGTTTAACGTTGATCGTTATCAAAACTTAGGTGTCGATGAGCGTGCAAAATTAGATGACTACTCAGACCCAATGCGCTTTAGGGTTGCAACCGGTTTATCATTACAATGGATCTCACCTATGGGTCCTATGCTGATCAGCTTTGCGTATCCGTTGCAAAAAGAAGAAGATGACGATACCAAGACCATCAGTTTTAATATTAGTAACACTTTCTAAAGGAGTTTTTTATGAAAAAATTATTCAAATCAACAGCAGTTGCGATTTTAGCTACACTTATGATGGGAACATCAGTTAATGCTTTTGCTCATAAAGTGGGTATTGTAGATATGCAAGAAATTTACAAGCAGCTTCCACAAATGGCCAAAATTGAGCAGTCTTTACAAACTGAATTTGCTGAGCGTCGCCAAGAGCTTGAAAAGTTACAAGGCGATATTCGTTTTGAAGCAGAAAAGTTTAAGCGTGAAAGCACCACAATGAGTCAAGACCAAAAAGACGCATTACGTGATAAAATTCAGGGTATGCAAAAAAATCTTGCTGAAAAGGGTCGTCCATTAGAGCAGGAAATTAAAGCACGTCAAAATCAAGAGCTGGCTAAAGTTCAGACTTTAATTATTAAAACTATTGAAGAAATTGCCAAAGATGGCGACTTCGACGAAGTTAAAGTAAAAGACACAACTATTTACTTTAACCCTAAAGAAGTAACTGATCTTTCTGAAAAAGTTGTAACAGCTGTAAGTAAGAAATAATTAATCTATGCAAAATTATACGCTTTCGCAAATTGCGGAACTTCTAAGCGCCGAGCTTCAAGGTGATGGCGCTTTAGAAATTAAAAAAATAGCGACACTTGCAAATGCCCATACTGGGCATATTGCATTTTTAGCGAACAAGAAATATCGCTCTCAACTTGAGACAACACAAGCCAGTGCGGTGATACTGAGCCCTGACGATGCACCTTATTTTTCAGGCAATAAAATCATTGTTACTAATCCCTATGTTAGTTACGCCAAGTTAGCTCAATTAATGGATACTACCCCGCGTAGCGCATCTCACGGTGTGCATCCAAGTGCGGTTATACATGCTACTGCACAAGTGAGCAAAAGTGCAGCCATTGGTGCTAATGTTGTAGTTGAAGCTGATGCTGTAATTGGTGATAACGCACAAATTGGTCCGAACAGTTTTATTGGTGAACGTGCTAAAATAGGTTCAGGCACCAAACTTTGGCCAAGTGTGAGCATTTATCATGATGTTGAGATTGGCGCAGACTGTTTATTGCAAGCAAACACTGTTATTGGTAGTGATGGTTTTGGTTATGCAAATGAACGTGGTGAGTGGCTTAAAATTCCACAACTAGGCTCTGTGATCATTGGCGATAAAGTAGAAATCGGTGCAAGTACCACCATAGATCGTGGTGCACTCGATGATACTATTATTCATAGTAACGTTATTATTGATAACCAATGTCAGATAGCACACAACGTTGAAGTTCAATCAGGCACGGCTATTGCCGGTTGTACTGTACTTGCAGGCAGTGTCACCATAGGTAAAAATTGCCAGATTGGCGGCATGAGCGCAATTAACGGTCACATGTCTGTGTGTGATGGTGTTATAATTACCGGCATGAGTATGGTGACCAAATCAATCACCGAACCAGGTATTTACTCATCTGGTATGCCTCATACGACTAACAAAGAATGGCGAAAATCAATTGCTCATTTGCGCAACCTTTCAGACATGAAATCACGTCTAAAAGCGCTTGAAGCATTGAATAAGTCATGATCGTTGAACACTAAAAAGGATGCTATTTTGGCAAACGAATTAAATAGCCTTGATATTCAAGAAATTTTAAGTTTATTACCGCACCGTTACCCGATGCTACTAATTGATCGTGTAATCGATTTCACTCCAGGTGAATCGTTGCATGCAATTAAAAATGTATCGATTAATGAACCTATTTTCACTGGCCATTTCCCAAATCAGCCGATTTTTCCTGGTGTGCTAATATTAGAGTCAATGGCGCAAGCAACGGGTCTATTAGGGTTTAAAACGGTTGAAAATCGTAGCGAAAACGAACTTTACCTATTTGCAGCTGTAGACAATGCTCGTTTTAAGCAGCCGGTTGTGCCAGGTGATACTATGCATCTTCATGTTAAGTTTTTAAAAGAGCGTCGTAACATATGGAAATTTGCGGCTGAAGCTAAAGTTGACGGCAAAACAGTGTGTAGCGCCGAAATCATGTGTGCTAGAAGAGAGTTTTAATTGTGATCCATGCTACGGCAATAATCGAACCGGGTGCAAAACTTGGTAACAATGTGTCAGTTGGACCATACAGTTACATCGGTAATGATGTTGTTATTGGTGATGACTGTATTATTGAGTCTCACGTTGTTGTTAAAGGGCCTTCTACTATTGGCTCTGGTAACCATATTTTTCAGTTTGCTTCTGTGGGCGAAGCCTGCCAAGACAAAAAATACAACAACGAGCCAACCAGCTTAATTATTGGCGACAATAATGTTATTCGTGAATGTGCAACTATCCACCGCGGCACAATTCAAGATGAAGGCGTTACTAAAATAGGCAGCAATAACCTATTTATGGCTTACACTCATGTTGCGCATGATGCTGTTGTTGGCGATAACGTTATTTTTGCAAATAATGCCAGTGTAGCCGGCCATGTTCATGTTGGCGACTGGGTGATTTTAGCGGGTAACTCCGGTGTGCATCAATTTTGTAAAATTGGTGCGCATGCATTTGTTGGTATGTATTCGGGGGTAAACAAAGACGTGCCTCCATTCGTTACCACCATTGGTATGCCAGCAGGCCCTGCAGCAATCAATACTGAAGGCATGAAACGCCGTGGTTTTGAAAGTGATGAAATTATGGCAGTACGCCGCGCGTACAAAGCGTTTTACCGCAAGAGCTTAGGTGTTGATGAAGCGATTGAGTCACTTGCTGAAGACGCTGAAAAATATCCAGCAGTGCAATTGATGATTGATTTCGTTAAAAGCTCAGAACGCGGTATCGTGCGTTAATACAGAGCATTTTAATAGATATAAAAAACCACCTTTGAGCAATCAAGGTGGTTTTTTATTAGTTGATTAATAATTCAGTCTCTACTCAGCCTTGTCCCATTACACTCCCTGCACATTTTCCTATAAAGTATAAAAAATGAAACAGACGAAATTAGTATTTATTTCAGTACTATCGGTTATTTTGACCGCCTGCAGTACTGCGCCAAACAAGATAAATAGTCAACAAAGTGATATCTCAGAACGAGGTAAAGCATCATTTTATGCCGACAAATACCACGGCCGAACTACTGCCAGTGGCGAGCGCTTTAGCCAACAAGCGGCAACAGCTGCTCATTTAAAACTCCCGTTTGGTACACGAGTAAACGTTACTAATATTGCTAATAATAAGTCAGTGGTGGTGAAAATTAACGACAGAGGCCCTTATATCCGGGGGCGAATTATTGATTTATCTAAGGCGATGTTTGAAAAAATAGCCGACCCTAAAGTCGGCGTTATTGATGTAACGGTCACCGTTATTGATAAAAAATAATACTGCTAAGGACTAAAAGCGGGTCGTTAACGCCATATAGTCAGGGTGTTCATTGAGCAATTGTTGATGTGAACCTTGAGCGATGATCTGTCCGCTGTCTAACCAGATGACACTATCCATTTGCGATAACAACGCTGGATCATGAGTAATTGTTAATACACTAGCATGCTCTTTTAGCTGTAAAATACTGTTCATAACGGCTTGTTTAGAAATAGTGTCGAGTCCTTCAGTCGGTTCATCAAGCACTAAAATGGCAGGCTGTTGCAGCAGCGCTTGTGCCAAGGCGATACGTCTTGATTGACCCTGAGATACGTTTCGACCGCCGGTACCCAAACGGGTTTTTAACCCTTGTTTGAGCTCAGAGAACCAACCACCTAACTCTGCCTGTTTTAATGTTGCTATCATTTGTTGCGAGGTTGCATCGGGAGCTGCGTAAGCAAGGTTTTCGCCTAATGTACCATCAAAAATATGATGCTGCTGGGCTAAAATATTTAATGTTTTTGCACGACACTCATTATTTAACTCATGTAGGTTTATGATTTCTTTGCCGCTTTGTAAGCTTATTGTTCCTTGCTGTAGCGGCCATAAACTACTAAGCAAATTCACTAAGGTGGTTTTACCACTTCCACTTCGCCCAACAATGGCTACTTTATGCTTCGCGGGGAGCGCAAAACTCACATTATTTAATGCCTGCTTTTGGCCATAGTGATAGCTGACATTATTTAATGACAAAGCCCAGTGCTTATTTAATAGCTCAATATCTGTGGTGGATACATCACTTGTATTAAGTGTTTTGTCTTCAAGGGTAAAGAGTCGTTCAGCTGCTTTAAGTACATTAGGGAGTTCAATAAAGGCATTGGGCAGTAACAACACGCTTTCAAAACTGGCAAGCACAAACAGGCTCAACATCGCCAGCTCTACATTGACCATAGCACCGCTAAACACTAGCGGCACAATAGTAACAATGCTGGAAAGCATAGCCAATTGCACTATGAGTAAGCTCAATCCATCAGCGTTGCCAAGAGCCTTATGACGAATAAATAATTGCTGATTATACTGCTCACTTAACTGATCACATTTAGTGAGTTGCTGGTGTCGAGCTTGATAAATATTTAGTTCTCTGAGACCCGTTAAGGTATCTGAAAGCTCTGCTCTTAGTTGCGCACTAAGTAAGGTTTCTTGGTGGCTATTTTTATCTAATTGCTTACTTAATATTGCCGGTATAACCACCCCAATAATAACAATCCCAACAAAACAAATAAGAGCGACATTCACATTGTAGGCTGACATAAACAGCATAATAATAGGCACAGTCAGTAAAGCTACTAACATCGGCAGCAACACATTTAAATAAAACTTATCTAGTGCGTCTACATCGTTTTGCAAGCGATTAACTAAATCGGCACTGCGGCTCATAGCTAAATCAAGGTTATTAAGTCTACTGAGTGTGGCGAACATATTTACTCGTATTTCACTTAACAATAAAAATGTGGCGTTGTGAGTAACTAAGCGTTCAGCGTAACGTGAGGCGGTGCGCACAATCGCCAAAAAACGAATGGTGCCAGCTGGGGTAAAGTAGTTCATATGGACGCCTGCAATTCCTGCGGCTGCCATAGAAGCTAAAAACCAGCCGGAAATAGCGAGTAAGCCTACATTAGCTAGCACCGTGAGTGACGCTAGAAACGTCCCTAAAAGCATCGCTTTATAATGAGGGCGGCACAATTTAAGTAAACGAATAAAGTTAGTCATTAGTCGCTCCATGTTGCGCTGTTTGCAGCAGCTTTGCAAATTCGCCAGATTGCTGGCTGAGCGCTTTGAAATCGCCGTGTTGAGCGATGCAGCCGTTTTCCATAACGATAAGTTGCTTGGCATTTTTTACTGTATTTAAGCGATGTGCAATGGTGATCACCAAGTGTTTTTGTGCATATTCAGCAATAGCGTTTTGAATGAGTTGCTCGGTTTGGCTATCTAAATGAGCGGTTGGCTCATCGAGCATTAAAATAGGGGCGTGTTTTAAAAATGCACGAGCTAAAGCGATACGCTGTTTTTGCCCGCCAGAGAGTCCTTCGCCTTGCTCACCTATTAAGGTATTAAAGCCATCGGGCAGCTCGTTAATAAATTCCAGTGCGCCTGCTTGCTTTGCAGCATGTTCAAGTGCTTCATGTGAAGCGCTAGGGTTACCTAGTTTTATATTGGCGGCTAGGGTATCGTAAAATAAGGTTGGCTTTTGTGGGATCCATGCAATGCTTTGTTGTAATTGACTTATATTCGCAGTCGCCAATGGTTGTTGGTCAATGGATATGTGTTGTATTACTTCTGGGTGAAAACCAAGCATGCAATCAAGTAGGGTGCTCTTACCTGAGCCACTAGCTCCCACAATGGCTACTAGTCCTGTGCTTGGCAGTGTTAAATTAATATTCTTAATTCCCTCATTACTGTTAGGGTAACTAAAGTTGAGATCATGGATGCTGATAGTATTGTTAGCATCAATATTGATATTCGCTGTGTGGCTATTATCATTTGCGGGCAGTGGTGCATTTAAAATAATCAACATATCTGCAGCAGCACTAATTCCCTGCAGGCGTGCATGGTAATGGCTGCCTAATTGGCGAAGGGGTAAATAAAATTCAGGTGCTAGTAACAGCACTACAAAGCCAGTAGCAAAATCTAGGGTGCCAAAAAATAATCTAAAGCCAATAATTACCGCTACCAGTGCCACACTAATTGTGGCTAAAAACTCCAGAGCAAAAGAGGATAAAAAAGCAATTTTTAACACGTTTAGCGTTGCGTGTCTAAAGTCATCGGAAATACGCGCGATTTGTTTGAGTTCTTTGCGTGTGGCATTAAATAGTTTTAGTTGAGTAAGCCCTTGTACGCGATCAAAAAAATAGTTTCCTAGTACTGCCAGTTGTTGCCAACGTTTTTGATTAAGTGCCTCGGCTTTGTGGCCAACTAGAATCATAAAAAAGGGAATAAGTGGCGCGGTTAATAAAAATATTAATCCTGCTTTGTAATCGGTCGGAAATATAACCACTAATATTGCAATAGGAATAAGGGCACTGTAGGCAACCCCAGGTAAGTACTTTGCATAGTAGTCATGGAGTGCTTCTACGCCATTGTGCAGCGTGTTGAGCGTTGCACCTTGGCCATGTTGCTCTATATAACTTGGGCCGAGTTGTGTGAGTTTATCGAGTAAGGTTTGGCGAATAGCCGATTTAATTTTAAGCGTAGCAAATGCGCTTAATCGCTCGCTGAGTGCTAAGAAAATGGCACGCAGTAAAATAATACCCGCTAAAGGCCATAAATAGTGGGTTACTTGGGCTAAACTATGCCCTTCAAACATTACCTCATGAATGGTTTGCGCGAGTAAGTAAGCTCCTGCAATCATTAAAATTGCATTAACTGTTCCAAGTGCAATGCTTAGCTTTAACCACATTGCCGCCGGTTTACTCTGCTGTTTTAAAAAAGCGCGCAGGGGTTGTTGCTGCGCGCGATTTGGTCGGGGATTAGTCGTCATTGTGATTTGTATTATGCTCGTTTAATAAATCATGGGTGGCTTGTTCATCATCAGCAATACTGTTTTTATTTTGATGAAATTCATACCACATCACGTTTATAACGCCTAAAGTACAAGCAAGCAGTACACCTAAAATCCACGCGAAATACCACATAATTTAGTCTCCTTAATAGCTGCCGTGAGGGTTATTTTCAATTTCATCAACGGTCACTCTGCGCCACATTTTCACATAACACCAGGTGGTGTAAGCTAAAATGAGTGGCACAAATATAACCACAGCAATAAACATAACATTGAGTGTTCTGTGGCTCGAAACCGCATCCCAAATTGTTAAGCTAATATCAGGGTTATTGCTTGAAGGCATAATAAACGGAAATAACGAAACGCCCGCAGTCATAATCACCCCAATTAACATCACACTGGTTGCTAATAATCCCAAAGCGGGCTTATTCAATTTAGAAAACAGGAGTGCACACAGTGCCATCGCAAATGCCAAAATAGGGAAGGTCATTGTCCATGGACGTTCACTGTAGTTATTAAGCCATGCGCCTTGAGCCGTGGTAACTACTTTTGCCAATGGATCTGCATGACCTTGGGTGTCGCCCATAGAGGCAATTTGATAACCTGTTAGGTTGGCAACCCACACACCGGCCGCTGCAAATAATACTATAAAGGCAAGTAATGAGTAGCGACCATATTGTCCTGAGCGCTCAGCAACTTGATCAGCGGTTCGCAGTTGTAGCCACATTCCCGCGTGTGCAATTAACATGGTAATACTAACTAAGCCGGCAATGAGCGCAAACGGATTAAGTAAGGCAAAAAACGACCCTTGATAACTAACTCTCAATAAATTATCGATATGAAACGGTACACCCAAAAACAAGTTACCAAACGCTACACCAAATACCAGCGCAGGTATGGCACTACCGGCAAACAAGCCCCAGTCCCAGTTATTACGCCAGCGTTTAGAGTCAACCTTAGAGCGATAATCAAAGCCTAAAGGTCTAAAAAATAATGCAAATAACACCAGCATCATGGCAAAGTAAAAACCAGAAAATGCTGCCGCATACACCATAGGCCATGCTGCAAATAAAGCGCCACCTGCGGTTATAAACCATACTTGGTTACCATCCCAATGGGCGCCAATAGTGTTAATAACGGTACGGCGTTCAGAATCTGTTTTGCCGACTAAGCGTAGCAACATGGCAACGCCCATATCCATACCATCGGTAATGGCGAAACCAATTAACAGCACACCAATAATTAACCACCAGAGCATTTTTAATGTTTCATAATCAAAAATCATGATAGTTCTCCTTTAGCAGCCGAGCTGTGATCAGGTAATTCAAAATGGTACTTACCGGTATGAAGGGAGCTTGGTCCTTGCTTAATAAATTTAATCATTAACCATGCTTCAACAATCGCCAATCCAGTATAGAAAACAATAAAACCAGTTAAGCTAATTAAAATATCATTTACCGTCAGTGATGACGTTGCTAAAAAGGTCGGTAACACTTCAGAAATTGCCCATGGCTGGCGGCCATATTCAGCCACAATCCAACCAAACTCAATGGCAATCCAAGGCAGAGGAATGCTCAATACCGCCGCCCACAACAACCAACGTTTTTGTTCAATAATACGATGGGCGTTGTAATAAAAAGCAAGGATAAATACGCCAAGCATGATCACGCCACAGCCAACCATAATCCTAAATGACCAAAACATAGGACCCACTTTAGGGAAGGAGTCTTTAACGGCTTGTTGTATTTGTGCCTCACTGGCATCTGCTACATTAGGGGTATAACGTTTAAGTAATAAGCCATAGCCTAAATCATCTTTCACGTTATCAAACTTTTCGATATTTTCAGGGGTATCGTCACCTGCGCGAAGTTTTTCTAGGTATTCATAAGCAATCATGCCATTGCGAATACGCTTCTCGTGTTTTTTCTCAAGATCTGAAATACCAATCACTTGCTCATCAAGTGAGCGTGTTGCAATAATGCCTAATGCGTAAGGAATTTTAACCGCAGCATGAGTTACTTGCTCTTCAGAGTCAGGAATACCTAGCATAGTAAAAGCTGCGGGGGCTTCTTCGGTATGCCATTCAGCTTCAATGGTCGCGAGTTTTACTTTTTGTACTTCACCGACTTCGTAGCCAGATTCATCACCGAGTAAAATAACACATAAAATAGAGGCTAAACCAAAGCCTGATGCCACCGAGAACGAACGTTTAGCAAATGCCAAATCACGTCCTTTTAATATGTACCAGCTACTAATCCCAAGCACAAACATAGACGCCGCAACATAACCTGCAGACACAGTATGAATAAACTTAACTTGCGCTACAGGGTTAAATACTAGCTCTGCAAAACTAGTCATTTCCATACGCATGGTTTGATAGTTAAACTCTGCCCCGACTGGGTTTTGCATCCACGCATTAGCAACTAAAATCCATAGCGCAGACATATTAGTGCCCAGCGCCATTAAAAATGTTACCCCTAAATGCTGGCGTTTAGAGAGCCTGTCCCAACCTAAAAAGAACATCCCCACAAAGGTTGATTCTAAAAAGAAGGCCATTAAGCCTTCAATAGCCAGTGGTGCACCAAATACATCACCCACATAATGAGAGTAATACGACCAGTTAGTACCAAACTCAAATTCCATGGTGAGGCCGGTAGCCACACCAATAGCAAAGTTAATACCAAATAACTTGCCCCAAAACTTAGTCATATCGCGATAAATCTCGCGACCGGTCATAACATAAACCGATTCCATAATAACTAAAATCCAGGTCATACCGATTGTTAACGGCACAAATAAAAAATGAAATAGAGCGGTGACAGCAAACTGTAATCGCGATAGATCCACAAAGGTTTCATCTATCATTTTTGGCTCCTTTGGTTGTGATGCACTGACAGCACAAAGCAATTGTTAATGTTTTTAATAAACTTTCAGTAATTTCTGAAAGTTTGCATCATTATTGGCGTTTGTACAATTTTTGTCAACATGTATATTAGAAAACTTTAATATACTATGACATTACATCAGTCTATAAAATACGCAATCATCAATTAAGAGTAAGCTAGAAAAAAGTGGTGCGTTTTAAGCGTTTAACCTAGCCTTAAAACACGGTAAACTAATCGGTATGAACGCCGGGTTTACTTGTGAAAAAATAGCAAATGAAAAAAGATAAAAAACAACTACGAATTGGTATTGTGGCAGGTGAACTGTCGGGCGATATTTTAGGTGAAGGGCTCATTAAAGCGCTTAAAGCGCATTTTCCTGATGCAATCTTTGAAGGTATTGCAGGTCCTAAAATGCAAGCACAAGGCTGCAAAACGCTGTTTGATATGGATGAACTGTCGGTTATGGGGTTGGTTGAAGTCCTTGGCCGTTTACCGCGCTTGCTAAAAATTCGCAAACAACTTGTGCAGCATTTTATTGATAATCCTCCTGATGTGTTTATAGGCATTGACGCGCCCGATTTTAATTTACGTGTAGAAAAACCGTTAAAAGATGCGGGTATTAAAACTGTGCAATACGTTAGCCCTTCAGTATGGGCGTGGCGTGAAAAACGCATTCACACCATAAGTGCAGCCACTAACTTAGTATTGGCTTTATTACCTTTTGAAAAAGAATTTTACGACAAGCACCAAGTACCTTGTACTTTTGTAGGCCACACATTAGCCGACGACATTGCACTTGAGCACGACGATAGCCAAGCCCGTAGCCAACTAGGCTTAAGTGCTGATGACAAGGTGTTAGCGTTATTACCCGGGAGCCGGGGATCAGAAGTGGGCCTGTTAAGTGAAACTTACATAAAAACAGCGGCGCAGTTACAAACGCAGAACCCAGCGCTTAAAGTCGTTGTGCCACTGGTGAATGAAAAGCGTAAAGCGCAGTTTATTGCTATTTTAAATGCCACAGCGCCCTCACTTAATGTTAACTTACTGGATGGGCAATCAAATTTAGCCATGCAAGCCGCCGATGCCATATTACTGGCATCAGGTACGGCAACGCTTGAGGGCATGTTATATAAAAAACCAATGGTGGTTGGTTATAAAATTAAACCACTGAGTTATTGGATTTTTAAAACCTTATTTACCTTTAATATTAAATATTTTTCGTTACCTAATTTATTAGCAGACGAAGAGTTAGTGCCAGAGTTTTTGCAAAGCGAATGTAATGTCGCTAATTTAACAGCAGCACTTACCCCTATGCTAAATAGTGACAATAAAGAATTAAAAGCCCGCTTTTTAGCCATACATGAAAAAATTAGATTAGATGCAAGTAAACAAGCTGCAAGTGCAGTGGCGGAGTTAATAAATGCAAATTGAACGACCTAATGTAACCCTAATTGCCGGTGTAGATGAAGTGGGTCGTGGACCGCTGGTGGGCGACGTGGTTACTGCCGCTGTTATTTTAAATCCCAATAAGCCAATCGCAGGCTTGGCCGATTCTAAAAAATTAACGGATAAAAAACGTCAATTATTAGCCACTGAAATAAAAGAAAAAGCACTGTGTTACGCCATTGGCCGTTGTAGTCCAAGCGAAATAGATGAGCTAAATATATTACAAGCCACTATGCTTGCCATGAGTCGCGCAGTGGAAGCACTTAGCACAGTGCCTGAATTTGTGTTTGTAGATGGTAACCGCCTGCCTAAATTAGCTATGCCCGCCCAAGCGGTGGTTAAAGGTGATAGCTTAGTCGCTGAAATATCAGCCGCATCTATTTTAGCAAAAGTGGCTCGTGATGATGAAATGATTGAACTTGATGCGCGCTATCCACAATATGGGTTTGCAGGGCATAAGGGGTATCCGACTAAAGCACACTTTGCAGCGCTTGAGCAATACGGCGCTATAGATGAGCATCGTAAGAGCTTTAAACCGGTGCAGCGTGTGCTTGCGCTTTCGGGTAAGGAGTAATTATGCCAGCTCCTGATTTTGTTCACTTACGAGTGCACTCAGACTTTTCGATGGTTGATGGTTTGGCAAAAACCAAACCAATTGTTGCTAAAGCACAAGAGCTTGAAATGCCAGCGCTGGCAATTACCGATCAAATGAACTTTTGTGGTTTAGTGCGTTTTTATGGCGCAGCGCATAACGCAGGTATCAAGCCACTTGTTGGTGCTGATTTTTGGGTACGTAGCCCTGAGTTTCCTGATGAACCAAGCCGGATAACGTTATTAGCTAAAGATAACACTGGCTATAAAAATATTACTTTATTGATTTCTAAAGCTTACCAACGTGGTCATGTGTTTCATCGCCCAGTGATTGACCGTGAATGGTTAGTTGATTTAAAAGAGGGGCTCATCATACTCTCGGGTGCAAAAGATGGCGATTTAGGAAAAGCATTAATAAAAGGCAACCCCGCTATTGTTGAGTCGGTGGTAAGCTTTTATAAACAGCACTTCAGCGATCATTATTATATTGAGCTTATTCGCACCAACCGTGCTCAAGAAGAAAATTATTTGCACATGGCAGTGGAGCTTGCAACCACAGAGCAACTGCCAGTAGTGGCTACCAATGAAGTGGTATTTTTAAAGCCAGAAAACTTTGAAGCCCATGAAATTCGGGTGGCTATTTTTGATGGTTATACCCTAGATGATAAACGCCGACCAAAGCGTTTTTCACAAGAGCAATACCTAAAAACGCCAGAACAAATGGCAGAGCTATTTAGTGATATTCCAGAGGCGTTACAAAATACCGTAGAAATCGCAAAGCGCTGTAATGTAACCGTTCAATTAGGTGAGTATTTCCTACCAGATTACCCTACAGGCTCATTAAAAATTGATGAGTTTTTGGTTAAAGTCTCACAAGATGGACTTGAAGAACGACTGCAATTTTTATTTCCTGATGAACAAGAACGCCAAGAAAAACGCGGCGAATACGATGAGCGTTTAAAGATAGAGCTCGATGTAATTAACCAAATGGGATTTCCTGGTTACTTCTTGATCGTAATGGAATTTATTCAATGGAGTAAAGATAACAATATTCCTGTAGGTCCAGGGCGTGGTTCAGGTGCGGGCTCCTTAGTAGCTTATGCGCTTAAAATTACCGACCTTGATCCACTAGAGTTCGATTTACTCTTCGAGCGCTTCTTGAATCCAGAACGTGTTTCTATGCCCGACTTTGATGTCGATTTTTGTATGGATAGGCGTGATGAAGTAATTGATCACGTATCGGCCTTGTATGGCCGTGATGCGGTATCGCAAATTATTACTTTTGGTACTATGGCGGCCAAAGCGGTTATACGCGATGTAGGCCGGGTACTTGGTCATCCTTATGGATTTGTTGATCGTATTTCTAAGCTTATTCCGGGCGATCCGGGAATGACCTTGGCCAAAGCGTTTGAAGTTGAACCTCGTTTGCAAGAAGCCTACGACGGCGATGAAGAAGTTAAAGACTTAATCGACATGTGTCGTATTCTTGAGGGTTGTACCCGTAATGCCGGTAAACACGCAGGGGGGGTTGTAATATCGCCGACCACGATTACCGATTTTGCTGCGCTCTATTGTGATGATGAAGGCAAGTTTCCGGTTACTCAGTTTGATAAAAACGATGTAGAAACCGCCGGTTTGGTTAAGTTTGACTTTTTAGGCTTACGTACGCTGACCATCTTGCAGTGGGCAGTGGATATGACCAACGAGCGCTTAAAGCGTGAAGGCAAGCAGCCGGTTGATATCAACACCATTCCACTGAATGATAAAAAAAGTATTGAACTACTGCTGCGCGCTGAAACCACCGCAGTATTCCAGCTAGAATCACGCGGCATGAAAGACCTAGTTCGCCGATTAAAGCCCGATTGCTTCGAAGATATGATAGCCCTAGTTGCTTTGTTCCGTCCAGGTCCACTGCAATCAGGCATGGTAGATAACTTCATCGACCGAAAGCTCGGCAGAGAAGAAATCTCATACCCCGATGCGCAATATCAACACGAAAGTTTAAAGCCTATTCTTGAGCCGACTTACGGCATTATTTTGTATCAAGAACAAGTTATGCAAATAGCGCAGGTGCTGGCCGGTTATACACTAGGCGGCGCCGATATGTTACGTCGTGCCATGGGTAAGAAAAAGCCCGAAGAAATGGCAAAACAGCGCTCAACCTTTGAAGAGGGCGCGCGTAATAATGGCATAGATGGCGAGCTTGCGATAAAAATATTCGACTTGGTTGAAAAGTTCGCGGGTTATGGTTTTAACAAATCTCACTCAGCAGCTTATGCATTGGTATCGTATCAAACGCTGTGGATGAAAACCCATTATCCGGCCGAGTTTATGGCGGCGGTAATGTCGGCTGATATGGATAACACCGACAAAATAGTAACGCTGGTGGATGAGTGTGAAAACATGAAACTCACTTTGTTACCGCCCGATGTAAACGCCGGTGAATACAAGTTTACTGTTAATCTTCAAGGTGAAGTTGTTTACGGTATAGGAGCAATTAAAGGCGTGGGTGAAGCCCCCGTTGATGCCATATTAGAAGCGCGAGCAAAAGGCGGTCCATTTAAGGACCTATTTGATTTTTGTGCGCGTGTTGATTTAAAACGCTTAAATAAACGTGTCACCGAAAAATTAATTTATGCAGGTGCATTAGATCAACTAGGGCCAGAAAAAAATCAACCTGGGCGAGCAACGCTGCTGGCAAGTTTAAAAGATGCAATGCGCGCAGCCGATCAACACAACAAAGCTGAGCTGTTAGGGCAAAGTGACTTGTTTGGTTTACTGGCCACAGAGCCTGACGAAGTAGAGCAAGCGTTTATTAAAGCCACACCACTTACAGATAATCAGTGGCTTGATGGTGAAAAAGATACCTTAGGCCTTTATCTAACTGGCCATCCTATAAATCAGTATCGACGAGAGCTTGGGCATTACACCTCAGGTCGACTCATTGATTTGCAGCCCACTAACCGTGATGTAGTCTCAACTGGAGCGGGCTTGGTGATTGCCGCGAGAACCTTAATTAATAAAAAAGGAAATCGCTGGGCCTTGATAACTTTAGATGACAAAAGCGCCCGAATTGATGTACGCTTGTTTCCAGAACAGTTTGAAATGTACCAAGATATGTTGCAAATCAATAATATTTTGGTGATATCCGGACAGGTCAGCTTTGATAACTTCTCTGGTGGTATTACAATGACCGCCAGAGAAATAAACACCATTGCTCAGGCGCGTGAAAAGCGTATAAAAGCGATTAAGATGACGCTGAATATGGTGCAGATCGAGGCTGGTTTCTTCGATAAATTACAAAAAGTACTCGAACCATACAAAATGGGAACGTGTCCGATCAAGGTATATTATCAACGCCCCGATGCGTTGGTGCAATTAACCCTAGGGATCGAATGGTGTGTTACGCCAAGTGACGACTTAATTCATAAGTTATCGCTGATGGCAGCGCAAAATGTAGAACTAGAATTTAACTAATTAGGTAGTTTAGAGCATGAGCCTCAATTATCTTGATTTTGAGCTTCCAATCGCAGAATTAGAAGCAAAAATTGAAGAATTACAAAATGTAAGCCGCGCTGGCGAATTAGACCTTGGATTAGAAGAGGAAGTCAGCAAACTTAAAGAAAAGAGCGCACAAATGAAGGAGAAAATTTTCTCTGAACTTGGTGCTTGGCAAGTATCACAGCTAGCACGTCATCCGCTGCGTCCTTATACTCGAGATTATATCGAGCGTATTTTTACGGAATTTGACGAGTTTGCGGGTGATCGTACGTTTGCTAACGACCCTGCAATTTTAGGCGGCGTTGCTCGTTTAGATGGTGAACCTGTTATGGTGATCGGTCAGCAAAAGGGCCGTGGTACTGCTGAAAAAATTAAACGTAATTTTGGCATGCCAAAACCAGAAGGTTACCGTAAAGCATTGCGCTTAATGGAAATGGCTGAGCGTTTTAAAATGCCAATCATGACCTTTATCGACACCCCAGGTGCATACCCAGGTGTTGGCGCTGAAGAGCGTGGTCAGTCTGAAGCAATTGCACGTAACCTAAAAGTAATGGCCGCACTAAAAGTACCTACAATTTGTACTGTTATTGGTGAAGGTGGTTCAGGTGGTGCATTAGCGATTGGTGTAGGCGACAGAGTAAACATGCTGCAATACAGCACTTACTCAGTTATTTCACCAGAAGGCTGTGCCTCTATCTTATGGAAAAGTGCTGATAAAGCGCCACTTGCAGCAGAAGCAATGGGTGTAACAGCCGAGCGTGTTAAAGAGCTCGATTTAATTAATAATCTAGTTGATGAGCCGTTAGGCGGTGCACACCGTAATTATGATGCCATGGCACGTAACTTAAAAGTTCGCCTTAAACGCGATTTAGCAGACCTACAAGCGTTATCGCTTGAAGAGATGCTTGATCAACGTTACAAGCGTTTAATGTCGTTTGGTTATTGCTAAACATAGCTAAAAATAGCTAAATAGAGAAAAAAGCCGCCTATGCGGCTTTTTTTGTTTTAAAATGCCTTAACGTAGAGCCTTTCTTATCAGGGCTATTAGTAATTTACTCATTGGGTATATTAATGCACACATCACAAATTTATTTGCAGGTACAACAAGCCCTTAATCAGTATATAGAAAACGGGCAATTCACATTTACTGTGGCCTTATCTGGTGGCGTAGATTCGGTGGTGTTGTTACACATAATGCATGGGTTAAAACAGCAGTACCCGCAATTAAATTTAAGCGCAATTTATGTAAATCATGGTTTAAGTGAAAACGCATTTCATTGGCAGCAATTTTGTCATGCACGTTGTCAGCAGCTAGCAATTAACTTTAAAGCGGCGCAAGTCACGGTAAAGCAACAATCGCGAACCAGTATTGAAGCACAAGCCCGCAAAGTGCGTTATCAAGCGCTTGATGAATACAGCCCCAGTGGTAGTGTCATTTTGCTAGGTCAGCATCTAAACGATCAAATAGAGACTTTTTTACTGCGATTAAAGCGTGGTTCAGGCTTAAAAGGGCTGGGTGCTATGCAGCAAACTCGCGTGCTTGAAAGTGGCCGTGAGTGCTATAGGCCATTATTGGCGGTAAAACGCAGCGAGATAGAAGCGTTTGCCCAGCAATTTAATATTAGCCATATTACCGATGAATCCAACGCCAATGAGCGCTTTGATCGTAATTTTTTGCGCCAGCAAATAGTGCCTAAGTTGGCAGAGCGTTTTACTGGGTTTGAGCAGTGTACAGCACGAAGTATTGAATTATTGCAGCAGCAACAAACACTGCTTGATGAATATACCCAGCAAGATCTCGCACAGTGTCTTAACCAACATCAGGCGCTTAATATACAAAATATGACTCATTACAGCGCTATTCGTATTGCGAATCTTCTGCGCGCATGGCTGGCTCTATTTACCCATACCATGCCTTCGCAAAAACAGTTAATGCAAATAATGAGTCAGGCTATTCATGCGCAAGCTGATGCGCAAATGGTTATTGAGCTAAGTGGTGGGCAAATACGCCGCCATCAAGGTTATCTGTATTTTGTGCAACCGACGCCATTAGCCGTAAATATTGAACGCGTAACAAGTCACGAACTAGTGCTTAATGACGGAAAAATACTACAATGTTTGCAAGGGGTGGGTATACGCGCCCCTAAACCTGATGAACAAGTCAGTGTTCGTTTTAACTGTAATAGTGCGCGTATTAAACCACTCAAAAAACCAGGCAGTAATAGCCTTAAACATTGGTTTAAAGATGCAAAAGTAGCCCCTTGGCTTCGTGCTCATATTCCATTAATTTTTTACAATGATGAGCTAGTTCAAGTGGTGGGTTATTTTGTTAGTGATAACCATAAAGATGAGAATGGAGTTATTTGGGAGTATAAATCATGAGTCAACAACCTCATGTTGGGCTGTCACTTGTTAATAAAGCGCCTATTGGCATGCTAATTACCTTTTTAATTGCAGCATTAGCAAATGTATTTTTAACCCTTAATATTGTTACCCTCGGCTACGCTGTATTGGGTGGTATGGTATGTGCCGCTATTTTACTTGCCTATTGGTTAGGTAAGGGAGGCGTATTTTTCATTCTAGGGGTGAGTATGCCCTTACTGTTAGTGCTTTTTACACCGCTTGCGACAATTGCCGCATTACTTAATTTACTCAGTGGTTTCTTTTTTGGCTTTTGCGCCATGTTGCTAATTTACAAATACTTTATATTAAAAAAGTAGCGTAAAAAAGCCCAGCGGGGGAGGCTGGGCTTTTCAAATATTATGTTCTTTTATTGTTTAATAAGCTTTTGCGCAATTTCGCCCAGAAGCTTTTGCTTTATATAAGCCTTTGTCTGCACGAGAAAATATCTCGTTATGGCAGTCGCCGTTGTTAGTCAGTGTAAAGCCAATACTGGCAGTGACATCGTATTTAGACATAATCGGAGAGTTTCTTACCAAACGCATAATACGCTCAGCCACCACTTTATTGGTAGTAAAAGCAGGGTCTTCAATTAGTATTGAAAACTCATCGCCACCAAAACGAAACACAGAATCAGTGCCTCTTATACTGCTAGATAGTACAGCTGCAAACTCTTTTAAAACGTCATCGCCAATTTTATGACCATAGTTGTCATTAACTTGTTTGAAGTTGTCTAAATCAAGTAGCATTAAACTAAATTGATGGCCGTTACGTCTATGATTTTCAAGCTTTTGTAGCAACATGTCATTAAATTGACTACGGTTGTTTAACCCCGTCAACGAGTCTTTTGTTGCTAGCTTTAATACACGGTTGTACATTATTGCATTACGTAGTGGATAAATTAATACACTGTGAAAATGCTGCAGCTTTTTTTCAATAGCCGCACTAAGCGGATATTTTGTGTAATAAGTGAGTGTGCCTAAATGCTCACTTTCAACTTTTAGATCAAATGAGTAGGCTGGGTTTTCAACATCACTATTGGGTGTTTTAACATCTATACATGATGTTTGAAAGTGTACCCCAGAAAAATTAAGCAGCTGTTTTGCAAAATTTGCAAATGTGCCTAAAATATCTTCCAGCACTAAGCTGGTTTGTAGTTTGGCCGCCAGCTCATGCAGTGCTGTTGGTGTATTGCTATTGTATTGCTCTGCTGAGAACGGCAAAAATTCACCGCGACCAGAGATACGTTGTGTCAAAATATGAACGTTTTCCACTATTTATTCCCCCTATAGTATTACTTTTGTAAATTAAGCAGATCGCGTGCCACATTTTAATTCTGGCTGAAACTTATGCGGTTGCTATAGTTAAGTCACACCCCATAGATTGTTATAAGGTTTGCGTTGCAAAGTATTAATGCTCAGATTTTTGGACTTTTAGTCGCTGCGGTTTTATTTGTATGGCTATTTAAGCGCATAGGGCTTCCCCCTGTGTTGGCTTATTTGGCTGTGGGTTTATTAGCGGGTGGTCATGGTGTTGGCTGGATGACGCAAAGCCATGAAATGGACTTTATTGCAGAGCTAGGTATTGTATTTTTGCTGTTTAGCTTAGGTTTGGAGTTTTCTGTATCGCGCCTAATGGCGATGCGTAATATTGTATTTGGTTTAGGGTCGCTACAAGTATTTGTTAGTAGTATTTTGCTGATTGTGATTCTGCATTTATTAAATTTTAATTTATTAACCAGTTTTACCATTGGCATTATTATTACGCTCTCCTCTACTGCGGTGGTTGCCAAATTATTAAAAGAGAGCGGTGATTTAAATAAACGCCGTGGGCAATTGGCAATCGGCGTTTTATTATTTCAAGATATTGCCGTTGTGCCATTACTGATTATTTTGCCTTTGTTTGCCAGCAATGATTCAAATGGTATTGGCTGGGCTTTGTTATTTGCACTCACTAAAGGTGCGTTTGTATGTGTGTTGTTATGGGCTATTGGTAAATGGGTTTTACCTAAAGTCTTTAATGAAGTGGCATTAGCAAAAAGCGATGAACTGTTTGTATTAACCACTTTATTAGTTGCTTTATTTGCGGGTTTACTTACTTATTCATTTGGCTTATCAATGGCATTAGGGGCTTTTTTAGCGGGTATGATGCTTGGGGAGAGCCATTATCGCCATCAGTTAGAAGCGGATATTCGCCCGTTTCGTGATATTTTAATGGGGCTATTTTTTGTCACCGTAGGTATGCAGCTAGATATAAGCTTTGTATTTGATAATACAGGTATCATTATTGCAGCCTTAGTTGGTATTTTAATTTTAAAAATTGCCGTAGTTACCGTCTCGTCTTTGTTTATGGGTGAGCGAAAACAAGACGCGTTAGCGTGCGCTATTATGCTGTGGCAAATGGGTGAGTTTGGTTTTGTGTTAATAGCACTCGCAGCACAGCATGACTTACTAAATGTGGAGCAAGTCTCATTTTTAATTGCCATGGGCGTAATTTCTATGGCACTCACCCCGTATTTAATCGATAAGACTCCCTTTATTTTAAAGCGACTGGGAATGTTAGAGCGCGCTAAGTTTACCTATGAAGACGAGCCGCAAAGCAGTCCGCTTTATCATAACCATGTAGTCATATGTGGGTTTTCTCGGGTAGGGCAAACCATTGCTCGCTTTTTATCGCCAGAGGCTATTGATTATGTGGCCATTGAAAGCGATCCCATTTTAGTACAGGAAGGAAAAGCGGCGGGTGAGCCTTTATTGTTTGGTCACGTCGAACAAAAAGATATTTTAAAGTGTGCTGGGGTAGAGCGGGCACGCTTAGTGATTATTACTTTTACGGAATTTCAACAAACTCAAATAGTGATTGATGCCATAAAACAGGTTGCTCCTAAGGTAAAAATACTCATAAGAACCCGTGACGACAGTCAACTAGAGCGTTTAAAAGATTTAGGCGTCACTGAGGTTGTTCCTGAGGCATTAGAGGCAAGCTTAATGCTGGTCTCACATGTGTTGTCTATGTCGGGTGTGCCAATGAGCCGAATAATTCGTCGCGTTAGTAGTGAGAGGCGTAATCGCTATAAGCTATTGCAAAGTTTTTTTGCAGGCGAAAATATCGAAAGCGATACCAATTTGCCCGAACGCTTAGAGTACTTACATGTCATTGCCTTGCCGGATAAAGCATTTGCGGTAAACAAGGCTATTAGTGAGCTTAATTTAGGTAAAAGAAAAGTGCTAATTAAGGCGTTGCGTCGTGAGGGGGAAGAAATAGAGATGCCACAAGAGCATACCATACTATATGCAAATGATATTTTAGTATTGCAAGGTAAACCGAGGCGAGTGGAGCATGTTGAGCATTACTTACTTGATGGCATTGAGTAAGTTAGAGCCTGTTAACCTTTAAAGATTAACAGCCCCTAGTCTAGCTCTAAAAACTTCCTTATCTCGGGTAGTTGCTTCATACCATCTTCGTATCCAATTTGAATTAAGTGCTGGGTGTAGCGTTTTTCAAATAATAAGTAACTGGTTAAACTCGACTGAGAGCGTTTTTTTACACCGATCATGCGCAGTAACACTTTAATTGCCCAAGGCATATCATCATAGTATTGCGCTGCAATTGCATTAAAGTTTTGCGAGGGGTTAATGATAAAGCTGTCTATTTGTTTTAACTCTTGATGCTTTTGTCTATCGGGTAATAACCCCAGCGTACGATTTACTCGATCTAATCGTTCTAAATCAGACTGCATGGTATCGGTAAATACACTGTCGAGTAAGTGGCCTGCTACAGCAGAAAGCCCGGGGAAATGCGCAGAGTAACCTGGAGGGTGAGGTTCCTTGGGTTGTTCAACACCAATAATAAATATTTTATTTGCCCCTAAGTGAATGGACGGGCTTAAAGGTGAAAGTTGATGTATAGAACCATCACCAAAGTAGTGGTTATAAATATTTACACTAGGAAAAACCATAGGAATAGCACTTGAGGCCATTAAATGCTCAACATTAATTCGCGTAGCGCGACCTTCGCGTTTTGCTCGCTGCCAAGAATGCTGCGTATTTGACTGAAAAAAAGCAACAGAATCACCGGTCGTATAACTAGATGCTGTAATCGACAGCGCCTCTAAGTAGTCACGATGTAAGTTACGTTCAATTCGATGTAAATCAAGAATATCGTTTAACAGTTTTCTAAGTGGTCGATTATTCAGCAAGCTCGCCGGTGGATGGTTTATATGCTCAGACTGAAAACTAGTTAAAATATTACGAGTAATATGACCAAACACACTCAAAAAGTCACTTTTGTATACCATAGAGGTGGAAAAGTTTTTCCATACTGTCTCTAGCTTTCTAACGGCTAAATGCATACATGAAGCGTAACATGCTAACGCCGCAGAATTAATTGCGCCAGCAGATGTACCATTTATCACTCTAAAGGGCAGTGGGGCAGTTCTGGGCATACTTTGCGCTAATGCTTTTAACACGCCCACTTGGTAAGCTGCTCGGGCACCACCACCGGTGAGTAATAAAGCCACTTTTGGTTTACTAGGATCGACTTGCTTAATTTTCATGTTACGTATTTAAACTGTTCACTGTCTTTACTTTATTTATTCACTGTAAGTCTTTAAGCTAGAAGAATCAAAGGATACATAACTTACATTAATAAATATTGGTGTAAATTATGAATTAAATCTGTTTAGAGTACTCTAAACAGTATCGCATTTTTATATTTATGGAGTTCGTATGTCAGATAAACCATCAGGATCAGACGTTCAAAAACGTCCGCCGAATAACAACCTTATTTTTGCAGGGGTTATTTTACTAATCATCATTATTGCCGTTGCGTTTGTTTTATTAAAACCAAGTGAATCTCCAAAAACAGTAATGCAGGTTGAAGAACCGGTAAAAGAGCAACCTATTATGGAGCTAAAGCCTGAAAACGACCCTGTGGTAGGTGCGCCTTCTGTTAAACCTGAAAAACCTGCCGAATTAGCCGTTCCAGCTCAGCGTCCAGAGGTTGAGCCCGAAGCCGAAGTTGTGCCTTTACCAACGTTAAACGACAGCGACCCTGTAGTCATTGCAAAATTAGATGAATACTTGGGTGATGTAGCGATGAGCTTAGTGTTAAATGATGATGTTATTCGTCGTGGCGTAGTGTTTGTCGATAATTTAGCAAAAGGCAAAGTGGCTACTAAGCATACTCCAGTTGCAAAATTAGAAGAGGGTTTTAGCGTAAACGAAGGCGATATTTTAACAATTGATCCTAATAGCTATGAACGCTATACCCCGTATGTAAAAATATTAACAAGTATGAGTGCAGCACAAACCGTGCGCTTATATGAAGAATATAAACCGCTGATCAATAGCGCATACACTGAAATAGGCTATGGTGATGATGAGTTTACTCAAACACTTGAAGATGCCATTGACCTGTTACTTGATACTCCTGAGCCAAAAGGCAGTTTACCTCTATTACGTGACTCAGTGACTTATCAGTATGCGTTTTCTGAATGGGAGCAATTACCCGCTGCGCAAAAGCAACTTTTACGCATGGGTCCAGAGAACATGAAAAAAGTAAAAGCGGCACTACGTAACATTAAAGCTGAGTTAGAGAGCAATTAATAATCGCTTTAACACCTAAATAGACTGCGATTGTATATGAAGTATGCAATCGCACTTTCTTTTTTGATTATCCCTTGAATAACAGAGCAAAAGTAGAGATAATCTCAATCGCGCCAACCAAGGCCCTCAATGGTAGTCTTATTGGTCCTCTCGCAACACTAGCAGGCGAACCTGGTCAGGCCCGGAAGGGAGCAGCCACAGTTTGTGACGTGTGTGCCGAGATGTGGCTGGTAAGACTGCCACCCAAATTCCTCATTTGGGTGTATTAAAATTCCATTTATCTATTTTCTAATATTTATTTTGTTATTCGTACGCTAATTCTAGCTTTTACGCACTTAGCTAATTTTTTGTCATTATAGACAATAGCTAATGGGTAAGTAATAATTAAAACTCGCGATTATACTATACACCGCAGGTGTTCAATAAAGCTATAAAGGGTCAATATGACATCTCAGAGGAATAAATGGGCGCTGGCAATATTACTCGGGCTTATTGGAGGTTGCGCTAACCTTCTACCTCTGTATTTTTTTGATAGCTCTGAATTTTTATTTGGTCAGGCGTTTGTAATACTTAGCCTAGTGTTTGCAGGGCTTCGTTATTCTCTTCTTAGTTTAGCAATTGTAACTGGTTTTTTATTTTATCGCTGGGGGCATAGCTGGACCAGTGTTGTTTATTTACTTGAGCTATTTTGGCTTTATGCCTTTTGTTTAAAGCGTTCTAAGCCAATACTTCCTTTAGGCGCCGTATTTTGGTTTTTAGTGGGCTTACCACTGGTGTGGGTTTTGGGTCACTTTGTTATAGGCCTGCCTTGGCTCACACTTGTTGTGGCTGCCTCAAAATACTTAATCAATGCTATGATAGCGTTGGCTTTGGTCGACTTGGTGAGTATATTTGTCCCCCATGCAAGCCGAGCTTATCAAGGGCAGCCTCTGGCCCGAATATTAAGCTATGTTGTAAGTATAATTATTGCTTTAGTGGTTTTGATCACCAGTGTCTTTTTGGTTAATCAGCATTATTCGCGCTTAGAATACGAAGTAAACACTCAACTTAAAGAAAAATCTCGTTCGATCAGTGCCCAGCTGAGTGATTATTTATTGTTTCATAAAAGTGCCATGGTAATAACCAGTGATGCAATAAGTGCTGGGGTATCAATACAACAGCAGTTAGAGCGGCTAATAGAATTATATCCTGGCTTTGTAACTAGTCTATATGCCAGCTCTGAAGGTTATGTCGAGAAAAGTATACCGAGTGAATTGCTCAGTGGTTTGAGTCAGAGTCAGCGTTATATTAATGATCGTCCTTATTTTGCTCAAGCTCAGCAGTTCCCGTTGGGCTACATCAGTGGTGTTTTTCAAGGCAGAGGATTAGGCGATCAACCCATTGTAGCGCTTTCCGCCCCGATTTATAAAAATGATGAGTTTTATGGGGTCGTTGAGGGATCACTTAAGCTAGATCAATTAGAGCGGTTTATACCAAATTTATTTGAATATAATGGGGATTTACTTGTTCTAGATGCAGATAAAAAAGTGGTATTTAGTTCGTTAAGCCAGTTTGCTGCGCTCAGTGATTTTAAGCAGCAGGAACTTAGTCTTCAAAGCCTCAGTGGCAATCAACTTTTTCGCTCAAATGATAACGAGATGTACCATACAAATCAGTATGTTGACGACAACACAGGTTGGCAGGTTATATCGTTATATAATCGTAAACATTTAACTATGGTGGTAGTGGCTGCATGGTTGCCTACTATGTTATTAGGATTATGCTCTATTGCACTAGTGGTTTTATTTATTCATAAATTTACCCATTTGTTGGTTAAACCCATCATAGAGCTCACTCATTTAATTAATAGCTTTAGTAAAACTAAAAAACACGTATTTAATACAGATTCTAGTTGGTATGAAGTGCTGCAACTACAGCAACAATTTGAAATGTTGGGCAATGCACTACAACACTCAATTAAAAGTTTGCAAGCTTCTAATGTAAAAAATGAAGATCTCAATAAACAGCTTAGTCATTTTAATCAGCAATTAGAAGAGAAAGTCGCAGAGCAAACAACTGAATTAACACAAGCAGTTAAACTCGCCAATGAAGCAAATATTGCTAAGTCACAATTTTTAGCAAACATGAGTCACGAACTTCGAACACCTATGAATGGCATATTAGGTATGGGAGAGGTTTTGCTTCGAGATCAGTCCTTAAGTACCGAACAAAAGGAGTTGTTAATCACACAGCAAAAAAGTGCAAAAAACTTGCTTAATATTCTTAACGATATTTTAGATTTTTCTAAAATTGAAGCAAATGCCATGGAGCTAAATATTAAGCCCACGCAGCTAACTCCATTTATCGAAAATATACGTTCTTTATTTTCCTCGATTGTTGCTGCCAAAGAGGTAGAGTTTACGGTTATTCAATCTAAGAATTTACCACTGTGCATTAGTGTTGATGAATTACGCTTAAATCAGGTGATCATTAATTTACTCTCTAATGCGTATAAATTTACGCAGCAAGGCTTTGTGAATTTGTCGTTTGATTATCACGATAATAAGCTTCAAATTAGCGTTGAAGATAGTGGCATCGGTATTGCGAAGGCACAGCAATCACTGTTATTTAGCGAATTTACTCAAGCTGATGTGGGCGTTGCTCGTAAATATGGGGGAACAGGGCTCGGGTTAGCTATTTCTCAAAAGCTGATAAAAATGATGGGCGGTGAAATTCAGTTGCACAGCGAAGAAGGTAAAGGTAGTACGTTTGCGTTTAGTATTAGCGCACCAGAGTCAGCAGACGCTCCCTCAACCTTACCTAAAAAAGCAGCTTTGCAACCAAATCTACTAGGTAAGCACATACTGTTGGTAGAAGATAATGCGATAAATCGGCAGGTTATTTCAAAAATGTTGGAGCCGACTAAAGCTGTGGTTGTTATGGCCGAGGATGGTATTAAGGCTCTTGATGTATTAAAAGAGCAATCGTTTGATTTGATTTTAATGGATTGCCAAATGCCTAACATGGATGGTTATGAATGCACACGTACGATTAGAGTTATGGAACTTAAAACAGGTTGGCGAGTGCCTATAGTAGCGATTACGGCTAATGCTTATGAAGAAGATAAACAGCGATGCTTAATAGCCGGTATGGATGACTTTATTGCCAAACCAATTAATAGTGATGATTTATACACTGTGATTGGTAATATACTCAGTTGATAATAGTTCAACAGGCAAAAGCTGACACCGTGCCAGAGAGTATTCGCTTGCCAAATGGTTAAATGTATCTAATTAGTTTTATGAGCAGAAAAATAAGATAATAGAATGGGGATTAGCCTGAGTAAACTAATGGAAAGTCGATGCTACTCAGGCTAAATAATTACATTGACTCTAATTTCATACCGCGTGTTTCTTTGATGTATTTGACCACAAAAAATACACTAATAAATGCCGATAAGGCATAAAAGCCATAAGCGCCAGCTAAACCAATACTGCCGAGCATAATCGGGAAGGTCATAGTAATAGCAAAGTTAGCTATCCATTGCGCGCTAGCTGCAACAGCAAGGGCCGCACCGCGAATACGGTTATTAAACATTTCGCCAAGTAGCACCCACACTATAGGGCCCCAACTTAAGCCAAAAAATACCACAAACAAATTAGCCATTATTAATGCAAAGGTACCCATATTTTCGCTAAGTGCTAACTTGCCTGCTTCATCAAGGCCTGCACTTCCAAAGGTATAGGTAAGTGCACTTAAACTAATAAACATACCTATGCTACCTACCAATAATAGTGGCTTACGGCCTACTTTATCGACTAAAGCAATAGCTATAAAGGTAGATAAAATATTAGTAGTACCGGCAAGTACATTAATAAACAGTGATTGTGATTCATCAAAACCAGCCGCTTGCCAAAGCTCTGAGCCGTAATAAAATACCACGTTAATACCAACAAATTGTTGGAAAACCGATAAAGCCACACCCACCCAAACAATAGGGTGTACTTTTTTACTGCCATCAATAAATAAGTCGCGAATACTTGGTTTTTTATCACTTTGCAGAGACTGCTTCACGTCACTGATTTGTGTATCAGCATCGTCATTTGAGATTTTGTTAAATACAGTTTTAGCGTGTTTAAGTTTACCTTGTGCGACTAGGTAACGCGGTGACTCAGGAATAAAAAGTACGCCAATTAAAAATAACCCTGCAGGAACAAGTTCAGCCCAAAACATCCAGCGCCATGCGGCTAAATCGAACATTAAAATACCTTCGGCACCGCCAGCGGCGTTAGCAATTAGGTAATTACTTAAAAAGGCTGCAAATAAGCCCAGAACAATAGCGAGTTGTTGCAATGTCGCTAAACGACCACGTAAACTTGCTGGTGCTACTTCTGCAATATAAGCAGGCGCTAAAACAGAGGCTGCACCTATGCCTAATCCGCCAAATAAGCGGTAAAAAATAAACTCAGCGGAACTGTCGGCAATCCCAGAGCCAAAAGCGCTGACTGCAAATATAATGGCAGTAACAATCATAATAACGCGACGACCAAACTTATCAGCTAATGGGCCAGCCGCTAAAGCACCCAATGCACAACCTAATAAAACAGACGCAACATTAAAACCAGTTGCAACACTGCTTGAATTAAATGTCTTACCTAATGCCGATACAGTGCCGTTTATAACGCCCGAATCAAAACCAAATAAAAAGCCACCAATAGCGGCAACGGCCGATATAAAAATAACATATAAAAGTGAGCACGTTGTCTCTGCGCTATGCTCACCTTTAGTTGCATGCTGTGTTGTCATGTTGTTCAATCCTAATTTTTATTATGTGTAATTAAAGTAGCACTAAATTTGCTGGCAACCTTAGCACAGAGTAATCACGCTAAAAAAGATATTTCAATAGTAATACGTATGCATAAAAAAATTTTATTGGGTTGATAAAAATAATGAGATGCTAGATACTGTTTTTATATACAGTATGGGCGGTTTTATGAAAAAAGAGTTACCAGCGAAATATTATTTGGCACATTTTAGAGAGCTATTAACGTTTGTTAGTGAGAAATGCGTGCATTTACTCGAGCAAAAGCATATGTCATTTATTAATAAAATAAATACGCTCGACGAGCAAAGCCAGTGTATGTTGGCGCGTATTTATTCTCGTAAACCTTACTTAGTACAAACCCAATCATTAAACTACGAAGAAATTAGCTTGCCATACCAAGCACTTTTTAACTTAAAAGCGGTAAAGTTAATTGCTGAACCTTCTGATAAAGATCATAGGCAACTACTAAGGCACCTAACAAAACCGGCCTTAATAGAGCTGTTAGAAAAGCAAGAACAAACGCCATTATTTAAAAAAAGCGCTGCTAAAAGTAACTTAGTTGAAATAGCTATTTCATTCTTTGAATCTAAGCCAGAGTGTCTTGCACACTTATATAATCAGTACGTGATAAATAATAGAGAAGAGTATTACGAGTATTTTGAATTTTTATATATTGGCAGGCTCAGTGCAGGTGATATTAATCATCAAAATCGATTTGTATTGCGAGATTTAGGCGTAACACCTGTTAGGCAAGAGCATAATGAAAGCTTATCGCGCTTTGATTCAATAAAGGAAGCGCAGTCTAACTATGCATTAAACCGTTTGCGACTAACGCTTAAAAATACAAAAGATGACAATGAAAGAGAGGGACTAGCAAAGCGGTTAATGAATGAAGTAGCGGTAGGGGTTATTGCACAAGAGTTAAAAAACAAGTTACTGGTTATGCTTTATAAGCAACTAAAAACAACTAACCCAACACTTGCGTTTGATGTACTTAATGCCTGCGAAGACGATGCACAAGCCTTAGAAATTCAAATAAGAGAGCAATACCGTTTAGGCAATAAAGAATGGGTAAAAGCGCAGCTTGAGAAGATTATAGAAAACCCGCTTAGTGATGAGCTACTGTATTTTGCAGATGACTTTTTAATGCGTAAATTTAACAAGCAAACCCGTTCGCGACTCAGTGAAATGTTAGCCAGTACACGCTGCATTATAGACGTTGATGAACTTTACCGTGGCGATGTTGAGTTAGGTGTAAGCGATCACTACACTCGTCAAGGAAAACAGGTTTTTTATACTGAAAATACTTTATGGCAAAGCTTATTTGCGCTGGTTTTTTGGCAAGAACTCTTTATTGAAACCCCGACACCGCCTTGTAATGAATTTGATATTTTCCCTCAAGCGTTAAAAACAGACACCTTTTATTTAAATCAATCCTCACAAATAGAAGCGCGGCTGGCTGCGTGTAATAGTGCCCAGAAATTGCTGCGTTTAGTGTGTCACCATGCCGCAAAGTATTATGAGCAACCAAATGGCTTATTTAGGTGGCACCCAGATGTATTAAAGCCAGTAGAGATGCTTATATTAAATAGTCCAATAACCGTTTTACTTCAGCATTTAAAAAACATGGCAAAGAACTACCGACAGCTAAAAGATGGTTACCCCGATTTAATGATTGTTGATAACAATGCCGTTCATTTTGAAGAGGTTAAAGCACCTGGCGATAAGCTTAAAAGAAACCAGCTAGTGAGTATCGATAATTTAAAAAGCTGTGGCTTTATCGTAAATATTGCAGCGGTAAACTGGTATGTAGACCCTAACCGTATTTATAGTGTAGTTGATATTGAAACTACAGGAGGCCTCAAAGGCGGTAACCGCATTACCGAAATTGGTATTGTTAAAGTAAAGCAGGGCGAAATAGTTGATACATGGACCACATTGATAAACCCAGAGCGACCCATCCCTCGTTTTATTACCAAACTAACTGGTATTAACGACGCCATGGTAAGTGATGCGCCTATATTTAGCGACATTGCTTCGACTTTATTAGATAAGCTTTCGGGTAGTATTTTTGTCGCTCACAATGTTAATTTTGATTATGGCTTTATTAAAAAAGAGCTTGAGGGGCTGGGAATCAACTTTAAAATGCCAAAACTATGTACCGTTGTTGAATCACGTAAAGCATTTAAGGGATTAAAGTCGTATTCGCTGGGAAATTTATCTGCACACTTTAATTTAGACTTAACCAACCATCACCGTGCATTAGACGATGCCAAAGCGGCCGCGCAGTTATTACTACTAGTTCAACAAACAGACAGCCAGTGATAAATTTGAGCCAGTTAAATGTATTGTACTTAAAGTAACTTGGGTATAAACACAGGGTATTAAAAAATTAGGTTTATCTATTTTTAAATGGGCGGTTAAAACTGCGCTTATAAAAATAATCGCTGTAAGCTTTGCAATCCCATGATAATATTAAATTTATGTTAACAGGTTTTAGGGCAGATGCTTTAAAAGTGATGTATGTTTCTGGGCAAAAACAATAATAAATTAAGGATAATAATGAATCATCGACAATTGAGTGCCACTTTGCTGGTATTGATGGCTTTAATAACTGGCTGTAATTCGTCACCAATAAGTCTTTACAGCGATAATACCATGAAGAAAAAAGAATATAATGGTGTTAAGGCATACAGAAAAGGGGAGTTTGAAGAGGCTTTTAACTATTTAGAAGAACCCGCTGCATTGGGTTATAAAAGTGCACAATACACCCTAGCGTTTATGTTTTTAAAAGGACAATATTTAGAGCAATCAACTAAGTTTGGTATGGGGTGGTTGGGTGTTGCTGCAGAAGCTGGCGTTGAAAATTGGTCACAACAATATGATACTTTTTATGCCGCTGCGACAACAGAAGACAAACAAGAAATAGATGCAATTGTCGCCGTTTATATTGAACAATTTGGTGTTAAAGCTCAAAACATGACATGCCGTAGGTCAACATCACCTAGGCGCACATTCGGCGAAATTAAAATTGATTGTAGTAAACATGACGGTGTTGTCACTGTGTATGAAGTAGACACAATTGAATGAAGCTAGTTGTTAACTAGCTTTTTCTCAAAGTCACTTTTTACGATATCGAGCGCTTTTAATACTTCTTCTGGCTCTACATCGTGTTGCTCTAAAATCATAATTAAATCAACAGCCAGTTTCACGTGTGTAGGAGCTTCTTCTAACGGGTTACTCATTAATATCTTTCTTTTTAGCAATCTGATCAATCGCAAAATTAATGGCAACTTCTACGCGTTGCTGCATATCTAAACGATCTGTTTGAGTTAAATAAAACGCCATATCTACATCGTATCTAATATAACGTGGGGGTAATTGATTGAGTACGGTGCAGCAAAAGTCAGCCATTACATCGTCGTTGTAACGTTCATTAAGTTTACGTTTTTCTATTTCTTCTAAAACGAGTTTTTCGTAAAAATTGTGTATGTCGTCATCTAATCGCATATTCCTGTCACTCTTTTTTATTGTCTGTAATGAGTCTATACCAAGGATTGTTATAAATCGAGAGCCGCTTTAAATAGTTGCTTATGGACACTAACTAAATTGTTGATGTTACGTTGATAACCGCCACCTAAAGCGCACATCAGCGGTGTGTTTCGCTGCTTACAAAAGTTAAGAACAGCAAAGTCGCGTTTATACACACCAGCTAGAGAAACATCAAATAAGCCGAGTTCGTCTTTGGTATAAATATCGGCGCCCGCATTATATAAAATAATATCGGGCTGGTGGAGACGAACACATAACTCAAGAGCTTGCTCTAGTGTTGTTAAATACTCTGCATCTGTGGTGTTTGCAGGTAAGCCAAAGTCGTAGTTTGAGAGCTGTTTTTGCCGAGGAAAATTTTGTTCACAGTGAATTGAACAACTAATTATCTGCTCGTGCTGTTGGGTTATTTGCGCGGTACCATCACCTTGGTGTACGTCACAATCAAAGATTAATACGGCGTCGGCTTGCTCCGTTGTAATAAGATGCGCTGCCGCAATGGCTAAATCATTAAAAATACAAAAGCCACTACCGTAATTGCTATAAGCATGGTGGTAGCCGCCACTTAAATTAGCCGCTAAACCACTTTTAAGTGCACTTTCAGCGGCTTGAATACTGGCACCAACAGAGTAAAGTGTTCGCTCAACAAGTTCAGGAGAATGAGGGAATCCCATTTTCTTCACCGCTTTGTCAGTTAACGACCCGTTTAAAAAGTTAGCAATATAATCTGAGTTATGGCACAAGTTTAATTGCGATATTGTTGCAGGCGAAGGCGATATAAACTGGGTATAGCCTAAACATTCAACTTCATGTTTAAGCTGCTGATACTTTTTAATTGGAAAGCGATGGCGTTCAGGTAACTCTAATTGCGAGTACAGGTCGTGATAAAAAAGCTGCATTAGCGTAGCTGTTGTTTTTCTACTTGTTGAATTTTGTCTTCGGTGGCAGAAATCGCTTTTCTACAACGCCCGAGTCGTGCATGAGTAGTTAAAATTTCTTGATTAAGCTTTTGTGCTTGCGCTGGTGATGCTTTTTCCATCTGTAATTTACGCTCTTCAATCATTAATACCAGGCGGCGTTCAAATTCATGGTTTTGTTTAAGTTCGTCATATAACTCATGAGATGATTGCATGATTTTTTGCACTGCTTGTTTATAAACAGGCTGTTTAGCACGAGGCTTATAATGGCTTTTGTTTTCTTTCACCCAAATAGGGGTCGATTTAATAACATTAAATACTGCTTGTACCTGACTGGCAATACGCTCAAGTGCATAGGTGTAAGCATGACGGTGTTCGCTCGGTGGTAGGCTAGCTATTTCATCTTCTATTTCTACTACATAGTCGGCTAAGTTCATGCTTTTGGTACTAAATACGGCTCTGTCAAATAAGCTCGGCTGTGCCTGCATATACCGATTTTTAGAAAAGAGCTTTGCTTTGTCAAATTGCTCTGCCTGTTGCTTAAGCGTGGCAACTTGTTGGCGTAGTTTATCTAAAGCGGCAGGTTGCATGTTAAAAGTATGCCTCGTAAATTAGTTTTAATGCTAAAAGTATAACCATCGTATTAAATACTGGGCGAATAAATTTACTGCCAAAACGAATCGCTGAATGTGCGCCAAACCATGCACCAAGCATGATAAAGAAGCCCATTGTAATTCCCAGTAAAAAGTTAACATGGCCAAGTACAACAAAGGTGATCAGCGAGATAAAGTTAGAAACAAAGTTCATTGAACGCGCCAAACCACAATTGAGTAACAAACTCATTTTATAAAGCATACCGTTTGAGGCAGTCCAAAAGGTACCCGCACCAGGGCCGGCTAAACCATCAAAAAAACCTAAACTGAGCCCCTGTAACCATTGTTTTACTTTTAAAGCGGGAGTGAGCTTAGGGAGCGCATCACTTTGTGTGGTGCTTAAGTTACCAAACAAACTATAACAAGCCACTAGGATAATGATTATAGGCAGCAACTTGTTTAAAAAGTCGATGCTTAAATGATCAACAAGCAGAGTGCCCAGTAAAGCGCCTATAGCGGTGGCCAAAATAGAGGCGAGCCAGAACTTCGGGTTAAATAATTGTTTTTTATAATAGGTAATACTGGCGGTTAACGAGCCAAAACTGGCGGCCAATTTATTAGTGCCAAGCGTTAAATGAGGAGGTAATCCCGCCGTTAACAGTGCCGGTACAGTGAGTAAACCACCACCGCCAGCAATAGCATCAATAAAGCCAGCTAAAAGTGCAACGCCACATAAAATAGCCCAAGTCGTTGGGTCGAGTGCAAGTTCAAACATCAGTAATCTATTTGTCTTTTAAAAGGTGGTAAGGTGTCGAGCATGGCTTTGCCATATCGTTTGGTGATTAAGCGTCTATCTAAAATAGTTATTGTGCCAATATCACTTTCTTTGCGCAGCAGTCTACCACAGCTTTGTACCAATTTCTTTGCTGCGTCTGGCACGGTTATAGATAAAAATGGATTACCGCCTTTACTTTGCACAAACTCCGCTTGTGCTTCTTCGATAGGCGAGGTGGGCACCGCAAATGGAATTTTTGTAATAATTAGATTTTCTAAATATTTACCAGGTAAATCAAGGCCTTCAGAAAGGCTTTGGGTGCCAAATAAAATACTGCCTTTGCCTTCATCAATATTTTTAGTGTGTAATTTGAGTAAAGCTTCCCGTGACATTTCACCTTGTACTAATAAGTTAAATCCTTTTGTTCTAAGAAACTTACTTACATGATCCATTTGCCAGTACGAGGCAAATAACACTAAGTTGGCCTTTTTAGTGTTTAGATACTCGGGTAACGTTTTAGCAATATGATCGCTAAATTCTTTATCTGTTGGCTCTATACTTGACGTCGGAATGCGCAAAGTAGCTTGTTTAGGGTAGTCAAACGGGGAGGGGACTTTAATAAACTTTACCCCTTCTTCTTTAGCAAGGCCACTTTCATAGGCAAAATGATCAAATGAGCCTAGTGCGCTCAAGGTAGCTGAACATAACACGGCTCCAGCACACTCGCTCCACAGCTTATCTTTTAAATAGTAACCGACCTCAATGGGGCAGTCGCTAAGCAAGTGATCATGATGGCTTTTATATTCAAGTCGCTTTATCCAACGCGCATGCGGTGTGCCTTCGCCTTTAGTGGCGTAACTAAACCATAATTTATTAAGTTGTTCTAATCGGTTTATGTATTGCCCACTTTCAGCCAGAATGGGGTCGGCAATATAAGGTTTAATATCACCGTCGCTTACATCTTGGGTGAGGGTATCGTGCATTTTATTCAAACACCGTAAAGCATCAAGCGTAGCCTCACTAATGTCTTTTGCCTTAGCGTGTAACGATTTAGGTATTTCACCATGTTCAAAGCGATAGGTATCGTCTTTTGAATATTCAAAATCGGCGTTGTCTAGAATATCGCGCACCACTTTTAAATCTTTGTTGGCATCGTTAACGCTATCGCATAACTTAAAGTTTTGCCCAATACCTTTTTGACCCACTAACACTTTGGCCATTTTGCCACTAAATTTAGTGAGTTTGTCGAGCCAATCTATCGTGCCTTTTATTGTAGCTGCAGCAGATGAAAAATCGCGGGTAATATGCGCAAGGTGATGCGCTTCATCGATTACATAAATGGTGTTGTCGGGTTCGGGTAAAATTTTTCCGCCCCCTAAATCTAAATCAGCTAACAGTAACGAATGGTTTATAACTAAAACATCCATTTGCATTAACTGCTGGCGGGCGAGTTGAAAAGGACATGTTTGGTGTGCTTTCATCTGGCGTTGGCAAGCATGCTTATCGCAAGCGATTAGTCCCCATACCCTATCAGGGATGGTATCGGCCCAGCTGTCTCTATCGCCTTGCCATTTTTTATTGACATAGGCATCATAAAGTTGCTTTAAGCACTTAGTTTCCATATCACTTAGTGGCGATGTAAGGGTAGGCATAAACTCCATTTGAGTTTGGCTATCGCTGTTTAGTGCATTGTGAAGTTTGTGAGCGCAAATATAACGTTGGCGGCCTTTTACTAAATCAAATTTAAAATCGAGCCCTGAGTGCTTTTTAAAAAATGGTAGCTCTTTAGCGATTAGTTGCTCTTGCAAAGCCACAGTAGCTGTGGAAATAACCAATTTCTTTTTTTGTGCTAATGCCAGTGGCAGAGCGCCTAGACAGTAAGCTAATGACTTGCCGGTGCCAGTACCTGCTTCAATAACACAAATACGTTGTTTTTTATGGTATTCACCGGCTAATGTTTTTGCTATTTCAGCAACTAGGTAGTTTTGACTACTACGAGGACGGTAATCGGTTAGGTTATTTGCAACATGCTGGTGTACTTGTCTAATTGTTTTTTTTAGTGAGCTCGATAGCATGTGATGATTAACCTAAAATATGTATATAATTACAGTGTATATATTAAGTGGGATCGAACATTGACACAAGCAATCTATCAGGGCTTTATTTTATCAAGGCAACAATACACTGCTAAAAATGCACAAGGTATTACTTTGTGCTATTGGCTAAGCTCTGAGCAAGGCCCGATAAAAGTGACGATTGAAAATCAGCAAGCGTTGTTTTTCATTCCATTGGCTGAGCAAGATACTGCAAGTGCTTTACTGGCTCAGGCAAACATAAAAGCGCAGTTTAATAACGTTGAACTTTGTCACTTTAGTGGTAGTGAATGTGTGGCCTGTTACTTTAATGATATAAAAAGTGTATACACTGCACGAGCTCTTTTAGAGCAAGTAATGCCAATTTATGAAGCCGATGTGCGCCACAGTGACCGCTTTTTAATGGAGCGCTTTATTAAAGGGGGCGTATGGGTAACCGGTAATGCCAAAGCTCAAAACGGCTTTATTGAAATTAGTGAGGCAAAGCTTAAAGCAAACGAAGATTACACACCAACGCTTAAGTCTGTTTCTTTGGATATAGAATGCAATGCCGATGGCGTGCTATTTAGTGTTGCACTGGTGGGAAATGGCCTAGATTGTGTATTAATGATAGGTGAGCCACAGCAGCAGGGCGATCCGACATTTGAAATAGATTGGTGCTATGACGAAATAAACTTACTAACCAAGCTGCAGCAGTTCATTATAAATAACGACCCCGATGTTATTGTTGGTTGGAATGTTATTGATTTTGATTTTAGTTTATTGCAAGAGCGCGCTGAGGCGTTAGGACTTACCCTGAGTATTGGCCGAGATAATCAACCTTTATATATTAATAAAGGCCATTACACCCGATTAACGCTCCCAGGACGATGCGTCATTGATGGCATTGATACTTTAAAAAATGCCACTTATCGATTTGACAGCTTTTCGTTAGCTAATGTTGCAGAGCGGGTGCTTAACGAGTCAAAATTAATAAAAACTGATAACCGATTAACTGAAATTGTACGCCAATTTAATGAAGACAAGCTCGCCCTTGCTGCCTACAACCGCCAAGATTGTATTTTAGTTAATCAAATTTTCGAAAAACTAAAGCTGTTTGAATTTGCCATAGTCAGAACTCAAATCACTGGGCTCGAACTTGAGCGCATGGGCGGCTCAGTTGCTGCATTTACTAATTTATATTTACCGCTGTTACATCGCAGTGGTTATGTTGCTCCCAACTTAGGCGATCATGGGCTATCTTTTGAAAGCCCTGGTGGCTATGTGATGGAGTCGACTCCGGGGCTTTTCAAAAACGTTTTGGTACTTGATTTTAAAAGCTTATATCCGTCAATTATGCGTACGTTTTGCATTGACCCGCTAGGTTTAATCGCAGGGTTAAAGGCACCAGAGCATGCGGTTGAAGGATTTAATCAGGCGTTATTTTCAAGAACGCAGCACCACCTGCCAAAATTAATTGAGCACCTGACACAAACTCGCCAAGAAGCAAAAGACACTAATCAACCCATGCTCTCGCAAGCGATTAAAATTATTATGAATAGCTTATATGGCGTACTGGGCTCTAAAGGCTGTCGGTTTTACGACCCGCGTTTATCGAGTTCTATTACTTTACGTGGCCATGAAATAATGCAAACAACTCGTAAATGGATAGAAGCGCAAGGCTTTGAGGTGATATATGGTGATACCGACTCTACGTTTGTAAAACTTAGTGAAGATACCAGTCCTGAGCAATGCAACGACATTGGTTGCCAACTTGTTCGACATATAAACGAAAAGTGGCAGGTAGACTTAAAGCAGCGTTATGACTTACAAAGCTATTTAGAAATTGAATTTGAAACCCATTACAGTCCGTTTTTTATGCCAACTATACGAGGTAAAAAAACAGGTTCTAAAAAACGTTATGTTGGTCAAGTAACCAAAAAGAATGAAAAAAAGTTGGTTTTTAAAGGTATGGAAACCGTTCGCAGTGATTGGACTGAGTTTGCGCAGGAGTTTCAAACACAGTTGTTTGAAACACTTTTCTCTAGTCACTTCGAAATACAGCAACTACACAATATAATAAATAGCTACACGCAAAAATTATACAGTGGTGACTTTGACCACAAACTCGTTTATAGGAAGCGTTTAGGGCAGCACCTGAGCGATTATATTAAAAATATCCCACCTCACGTTCAAGCAGTTAAAAAACACAAAGCGAGCCATCATGAGTTTGAAATAAAACGCGGACAAGTAATCGAATATGTTTACGCAATAACTGGCGCCGAACTTTATACCGGTAAAAACACTCTGAACTACCCGCTGTACATTCAAAGACAACTCGACCCTGTTGCGCAAATGATATTAAGCGCATTAAACACACCAACTGAATCTACCCAAGCTACATTATTTTAACTTAGTCATGAAGTAAATAGGCATTTTATAGGTTGTTTTTCGATTTTAAGTCCCTCTTTCGCATAAAATTTGTAAAATTTAAAGTTAACATTTGTGAGTTTGGTTACAAATTCATTCATAAGCAGTACAAAATAAAAAACCACCCATAATAAACAATGTTATTTTAAATCAGTGGTTTATTTTTTAGTGGCTGGATTTTTTCTAAATTAGGTTCAAAAACGAGCTTAAAAAACGAACCAAAAAAACGTAAAAATGATAACGAGAAGTCACTCAAAGTGCTTTTAAAGTTAATTTAATGTTGACCACCTTGTGTCCATAGTATTATCATCGTTGACGTGATCACCAATTAATTAACAAAAGTGGTCGAAAATAAAAAACAAATAGTATTCTAGGGAGAATCAAATGTTAAATAGCAAAATCTCAAAAGCAGTTCGCTTAGCGATCGCTTTTGGTGCAGTTTCTACTGCCGCTTTCTCAGCAAGTTCATTTGCTGCAGAAGAAGAGTCTGCAGAAAAAGTTGAGCGTATACAAGTAACTGGCTCACGCATCAAACGAAGTGATTTAGAAGGTGCTTCACCAGTAATTTCTATTACTGCTGCAGACATCAAAATGGAAGGTGACTTCACTGTTGCTGATGCTCTACGTTCAAGCTCACTAAACTCTTTCGGTTCATTCTCTGAGCGTTCAGGTAGTTCAGCACAATCTCAAGCAACTATTAACTTACGTGGTGCTGGTTCACGCCGTACACTTGTCCTTCTAAACGGTCGTCGTTTTCCTGGTTCACCAACTCTTGGTGGTGCATCAGCTAACTTAAACGCAATTCCAATGGCTGCTGTGGCACGTATTGATATCATGACTGAAGGTGCATCTTCTATTTATGGTTCTGATGCAATGGCTGGTGTTGTTAACGTTATCTTAAAAGATAACTTCGAAGGCTTAACTTTCAATGTTGGCGCTGGTCATCGTGACCAGGATGAAGGTACTACATCGTCAGAATTTTCAATCGTTGGTGGTGTTTCAAATGATAAAGGTAACATTACTTTTTCATTCGATCATCAAAAACGTAAAGGTATCAGCGACGCCGCTCGTGATTATACCAAAGCAAAAATTGGTGATTTAGATGGCGATGGCGACATCGAAGCATACACGGCTGATACTGTAGGTTGGTCTTACTTCGGTGCTACAGTTTTATCTCCAGACTTCGCAACGGCTTCTGCTTCTTTAAAGTGTGATGATTTGATTGCTGAATACGGAGAAGATACTTTCCGCCGTGTAGATGCAAACGAAGATTGGGGTCCAGGTTCTGAATACTGTATGTATGCATACGGTAACGTATCTTACAACACAGCTTCAATCGACCGTAACACATTATACCTAAGCTCTAATTATGAAGTTGCTGACGATATTGAGTGGTTTGGCCAAGCAATGTTTGTTCAAAACTCTTCATTTGGTCGTTACGCTCCTCCTGCCGCTGCATGGGAAAACATGTCAGCGGACAACGAACATAACCCTTATGGTGTTGATGGCGCATACGGTTTATTCCGTTGGGTAGGCATTGGTACTCGTGACGGTAACGTCGACGATTACAACATTGACCTTACAACAGGCCTTCGTGGTGAGTTAGACTGGAACAATGCTTCTTGGGAAGTTTACTACCACCGTAACAAAGCCGATAACAAGTCAATCGGTGAGTACTACTTATCTTACTCTGGTCTTGCTTACAATGAGCAAAACGGTATTGATTTAGGTTCGGATGAAGGTGTTGCAAACATGAAAGCAACAACTCTTCAACAATCTACTTCTACGTTTGACCAATACTTTGGTGGTATCGGTTTTGACCTAGGTGAGCTAGACGGTGGAGCTGTATCTCACTACGTAGGTATGGAGTTCTTTGAGCAAACCTACGCAGATATCTACGATGGTCAGTCTGAAGCGGGTCTTATCGGTGGTTCAGCAGGTAACTCTGCTGCAGGTGGTCGTGATGTTACAGCTGTATTCATAGAAACAGTTCTACCAATTACTGATGTTTTTGAATTAAACCTTAAAGCTCGTTACGATGACTACTCAGACTTTGGTGATAACATTGCTCCAGCTGTATCTGCTCGTTGGGAGCTAGCTGAAGGTGTTGTACTTCGTGGTTCTTACTCTGAGTCTTTCCGCGCTCCTGGTTTAGATTTGTTAAACCAAGCTCGTACTTTCTCTGCTGAGTCAGCGATTGACTACAACAACGGTTCAACAGTTTCACGTCAATACGATACTTATTACACAGCCAACTCTGAGTTAGATGCAGAAGAGTCTGACTACACTAACTTAGGTATCGCTTGGGATGTTAACGAAAACTTAGGTCTTAAACTTGATTACTTCATGTTATCAGTAGACAACGTGATTCAGTCTAAGTCATTACAAGGCTTACTATCGGATGAAGCTGCAGGTCTAATTAGTGCTGTTAGTGTCGATACCGATACTTCAAACGAGACGTTCTACTTGAAGCGCGCAGCTTCTGGTGTTCTAGTTGAAGCTGGTACTTCTTACTTTAATGGTGCTGGTTTTGAAATTGAAGGTATTGACTTTACAATCAATGCAAACCTTGAGACTGAATACGGTGAGCTACGTTTCAGTAATGTAAACAGCTTTACACTTGCTTATGATTCTGAAGTAGGTGGTGTTGTTCAAGATACTGCAGGATGGTCTGGTCAGCCGGATCTTAAATCAGTCGCAACTATCTCTTGGTCCTATGAAGATCACTCAGTTTCTTGGAACTCAACTTACACTGCCGACACTTCTGAAACAGAAGTTGACGGAGACGGTGACGGTTTCTACGAGCAAACTGGTAAGCTAGATAGCTGGTTAATACATAACTTCACATACAGCTACAACGCTGGTGAATATGGTGCAGTTACATTTACTGTAAATAACCTTACTGATGAAGACCCTGTATTCTCTTCAGCAGGAACTTGGGATAACCAAGATCTTTATAATAACTTTGGTCGTGACTACCGTGTAAACTACACAATTAGTTTCTAAACTTTAGTTTAAATTTTAAAAGGGCTGATTCTTCAGCCCTTTTTTATTTGGAGATAATATGAAAGCTTATTGGAGTGATTATTGGGCACAGGGTTACATAACTTCTTTTGGTCAAGATATTAAAGGTAACTACACGGGTAAGCTTAAAAATTGCTGGTTAGAGTTTAGTGAAAAATTAAAAGGGAACTCTAACGTCTTAGATATAGGCACCGGCAATGGGGCATTGATAGATCTTATTCAAAAAAATGTAAGCATGGACTTAAATTTTACAGGCATTGATCCTGCAACTATAAACTTAAATACTACAAAATATATCAAAGGAGATTTTTTATCTGGTGTTTATGCTGAGGCACTTCCTTTTGGAAATGAACACTTTGATGCCGTTATATCGCAATTTGCATTAGAATATAGTGATATAAATGTCAGCCTTAATGAAATGCTAAGGGTACTAAAACCAAATGGTCTTGTGCAGATTATATGTCACAATATAGACTCAGACATAGTTGTTCCAAATATTAAAATTTTAGACTCAGCAAGAAGAGTAAAAACAACAATGGTTCCGATTCTTTCAGATATTATAAATGCTATTCAAAAAAAATCTGATAACGAGGCTATACTCTCAGCGTCTTTAAATAAACTGATTAATGATGATAAAAAAATTAATCCGCATGCTATTAATGCAACACTATTAATTAACTTTTATGAATTTATTTTAAAAAATCGCTCTATAGATTTGAATAAAGCTTTTTCCCTGTTTAAATCAGAGTTAGATGGACTAATTTACAGACTGGAAGATTTAAAAAGTGCTGCAGATAAAAACTCTACTGTTTACTCTTTATTATCAGAATTGTGCGAAATTGAAAAAGTTGATTTAATTGATTCTAACAAAGAAAAGATAGGCAGTTTATATAAGGGTTATAAAAAATAGCATTAGTAAATTATCTTTATTCTTCTATTATTTCCTTCTATTAACAGTTTAATAAATATAGATATTTTTATAAAGAGAGCATTGTTGAATGAATTTGAAAGGCACAACAGTTAATTAGTTATGTAATTTTAGAATGTACAGAAGCAGCAAGCCAAACAGGAAGGTTTAAAACTTTTGAAAATGTTCTGGCTAACCCAAATTGAACACTTGAGTTTAGAATTTGCAAATTCCACAAGTGATAAATCGTTATAATGAATAAAGTTACTCTAAGCTAAATACTCCATATAAAAGGCCACACATCTTACTTTATAAACACTCTTTGGCTGATTAACCTTAAATAATCAGTCATGTTTTAAATTATCAAATGCGTTCTATAACAGCATTATTCCAACATGCACTTATCGGCGTGTCAGCTTATGAAGCACCGTTAATATAAATCCATCACCACAGCCAATATATCTAGTTTTCAACTGTTTTAAATAAGTCACATCGCTAAGTCAAACGCAAAGTGGCTTTTAGGCGTAAACGGCGCATAACTTTACGAATAATGTATCGACCAACTTGATAGCCTTCTTTGCGAAGTCTCTTAATCACTTCTCGGTTCCAAACCACCTTTAAAAAATATATACATGTAATTTACTTAGCATAACCATTGTTAAAGCCTATTACTTAAAGTCAGAAGTACAGCTATAAAGTAACTCGTGGCTTGCTGAACTATGAGGAAAGAGAACACTATTTAGTCGTATTTTGTTGATTTAGGGTTAATTTTGTTGTAATTATGTAGCTTGATGGTTGGCTTGCTGTTTCTGTAGCAGGTTACTTATCAGGTATAAATATAATAATATATTAGGGAAATTGACATGATAAATAACAAAGTTTCAAAAGCAGTTCGCTTAGCGATCGCTTTTGGTGCAGCTTCTACAGCTGCTTTCTCAGCTAGTTCATTTGCTGCAGAAGAAGAAAATGTAGAAAAAGTAGAGCGTATTGAAGTAACAGGTTCTCGCATATTACGTGAAGGCGCAATTTCACCATCACCGGTTACTGTAATTACAGGTGAAGACTTGGTTAGCACTGGTGCGATGAATATCGGTGAAGTATTAAATAAACTGCCAGCATTAGCGACTACATATTCGCTTGCAAACTCTGGTCGCTTTATCGGTACTGCCGGTATTAGCTTACTAGATTTACGCGGTATGGGCAGTGCTCGTACCCTGGTACTTGTTGATGGTAAGCGCCACGTTGCAAGTTCTCCTGGAACATCTTCAGTAGATACGAATACCATTCCAAGCTCTTGGATTGAGAAAGTAGAGATTATTACTGGTGGTGCATCGGCTGTTTATGGTGCTGATGCGGTAACGGGTGTAGTTAACTTCATTCTCAAAAAAGACGTGACTGGTTTTAATGTATCAGCAACAAAAGGCTTTGCTGATAATAGTTCATATCAAAATGAGAAATTTACTGTTTCTTATGGTCAAGACTTTGCAGAAGGCCGTGGTAATGCCGCCTTCTCTTTAGAGTATAACGCGCAAGACTCACTTAATGCGCTTGATAACCCATGGACTGCAACCTCATATGCATCAATGCCTTATGAAGCTGTGACGGGTCAATCGCGCCCTGATGATCAAATTGACAGTGAAGAGTACCCAGACAGAATAGTGGTTCCTAATGCAGGTTACTACCTAATTTCTAACCAAGGTACTGTTTGGAACCCGTTCACGGGTGGAATCATGGGTAAATTTAATGGTGACAGTACATTAGGTGATGTTTACACAGGCCCAATAGCAGACGGTTCTTTTTGTGGTAGCCCGGGTTGTGATTACATTAATCTACGTCAATATTCAGAGATACAACCTAAATTTGATCGTATAAACTTTAATTTTAAAACAAATTATGATGTTACAGACGAGCTAAACGCATACTTTCAAGCTAAATACTCTAAAACAGAGGGCGAGAATGTAGGCCAACCGTTCTTCCGTTTTTACTCTGGTGCAAACCTAATACAACGCGACAACGCATTTTTAACACCTGATGTTGCACAATTAATGGATGATAATGAACTGCCATTTATTGGTGTGAACAAAATGTTTAACGATATAGGTCGTCGTCTTGAAGAAAATACTCGTGAAACAACTCGGTTTGTAGCAGGTATTCAGGGTTACATCAGTGATGACTGGGCAATGGATATCTCTTTAGTACATGGTAAGTCAGAAATTGAACGTATTAACGGTGCAAACGTTATTATGGATAATTATGCCAATGCGATAGACGCTGTATTTGATGACAATAACAATATTGTATGTCGTGACGCAGCAGCTCGAGCTGATGGGTGTGTTGCTGCAAATATAATGGGTGATGGAGCAATTAGCCAAGAAGCTATTGACTATGTGACAACGACTTCAATTGGTACATCAGAAATCAAGCAAACTGTATTCAATGCAACATTTAGTAATTCGGCAATTTATGAACTACCAGCGGGTATGGTTGGTTTTGCTGGTGGTGTTGAGTACCGTGATGAAACAAGTGTGACGATTGAAGATGCCTTCGCTAAAACTGGGGCTACATTCTTTAATGCACTTGGTGAAACGGATGGTGGTTATGATGTAACAGAAGCTTTCTTCGAACTATCAGTGCCACTGATTGAAGATGTATTTCTAATAGATACATTAGTATTTGATACCGCAGTTCGTTACGCTGATTACTCTACTATTGGCGATGCAACAAGCTGGAAGTTAGGTCTTGATTGGACTATTACACCAGAGTTACGCGCTCGCTTTACCTTATCTGAAGCAATGCGTGCGCCTAATATCGACGAGTTATTTTCTGGTCAAAGTCAGTCTTTCGCAGGTGTTGACGATAGCTGTAAAGTTTCAGAGCTTGCACAATTAAGTGATGCAGGCCGAGCTATTCGCGAATCTAACTGTGCTGCTTTAGGTGTTCCAGCTGACTTTGATTCAAATTATGATAGTGCAACGCTAGAGACATTAGTTGGTGGTAACCCAGATCTACAGCCAGAAGAATCTAGATCTATTACAGCAGGTCTTGTGTACCAACCTGAGTGGTTAGAGGGTTTCAGTGTAACTGCCGATTACTGGGAAATTGATATTGATGACACAATCAGTGGCATTGGTTTCCAAACAATTATCGATCGTTGTGTAGATTCTCCAACCGGTATTGATAACCAGTTCTGTAAACTAATTACGCGTGACCCTAATACTAGTGAAATTACACTTCTAAAAGGTTTTGCGCTTAACATCGCACGTAGTCTTAACTCGGGTGTTGACTTTGAGTTTGGCTATGACTTCGACGCTTTAGGTGGTAGCTTCGGTACTAGCTTTATTGGTACTTATTTGATTGAAGCAAAAGACTTTCCATTCTCAGCTGAGCCAGAAAATTACACTGATTATGAAGGTGTTTTAGGTGATGAGACATGGCAGGGTAGTATCTCTGTTGATTATACATATGAAAACCTTGTTGTAGATTTCAGCACTCGCTTTATTAACGGTGTTGAGTTATACGATCATAAGTCTATCGAAACAAACCCGAATCCTTCAAATCAAATGCGTTACGGTTCATACTTTATAACTGATGCTTCAGTCGCTTATAAATTTGATAGCGGCGTAGGCTTTAAGTTAGGTGTTGATAACTTATTCAATCGTGGGTTACCGGGCTCAACAACTGGTACGGGCGCAGGTTCAGCGATTTATGACAATATCGGTCGTTTTGCCTACCTACAAGCTACTTACAAATTCTAAAGCTACTATTTATTAGTATAAAAATTTTATACTAATAAAGTTCCTTAGAATTGCTGGTAAGCTCAGTAAGTATTAAATACCCTTAATCATGTTGATTAAGGGTATTTTTTTATATTTATACATAATATAGTGCTCTAAATTTATAAATAGTTTCAAAGTTAGCTGATTATTTATGAATATAAATATTAAAACGAATGTGAAATAGAGCTGTCTTTCTGAAAATTAACCATTGATTAGATTAAGAATTCTTACCTTTGATGACCTACACCCTTAGACCCTACCAGAGCGAGGCGGTTGAACGCACCGTTTTACACTTTAGAAAAACTAACGAACCTGCTGTTATTGTTTTACCTACAGGGGCGGGTAAAAGTTTAGTGATAGCTGAGCTTGCGCGTATTGCTAAACAAAAAATATTGGTGTTGGCGCACGTAAAAGAATTAGTGGAGCAAAATGCTCAAAAATATAAAAGCTTTGGTCTTGAGGCGAGTATATTTTCCGCAGGACTCAAAGAGAAGTCGTTAACTCACCAAGTTACCTTTGCCAGTGTGCAGTCGTTATCGCGTAATCTAGATAAACTTAATGAGCACTACTCATTACTTATTATTGATGAGTGCCACAGAGTGAATGGCGAAAAGAAAAGCCAGTACGGAAAAGTTATTGATGCACTTAAATCTCACAACTCTGAATTAAAAGTATTAGGTTTAACCGCGACGCCTTACCGACTAGGGTTAGGCTGGATTTATCATTATCATTACCATGGCTTTGTAAGAGGCAATAAAGAGAGTCCATTCAAACACTGTATTTTTGAATTACCTTTGCGCTATATGATTAAGCATAACTACTTAACTCCCCCTAAAGAGGTTGATGCTGCGATTAGCCATTATGACTTTTCATCTTTAAGTAGTAATGCATTTGGGCAATATAGCAATGAGGATATGAATGCGCTGTTAAAAAAATCGACCCGTGCAACTCAAACAATTTTACAGCAGATTATTCAATATAGTGAGAGCCGTCATGGGGTGATGGTATTTGCAGCTACGGTTATGCATGCAAAGGAGGTAATGACTTATTTACCAAAGGATCACAGTGCACTGATCACCGGAGATACTCCTAATAGCGAGCGCGATAAAATAATTAAACAATTTAAAGCTAAACAATTAAAGTATTTAGTGAATATATCGGTACTTACTACCGGATTTGATGCCCCCCATGTTGATTTTATTGCTATTTTACGCCCCACTGAGTCGGTAAGTTTATACCAGCAAATTGTCGGTAGAGGCTTGAGGTTAGCTGAGGGTAAAGATGATTGTTTAGTGATTGACTATGCAGGCAATGGCTTTGATTTATTCTACCCAGAAGTTGGCGATAAAAAAGGCGATAGCGATAATGAACCCGTGCAAGTGCTGTGTCCTGGGTGTGGCTTTGCCAATATATTTTGGGGCAAAACAGATGCTGATGGCAAAGTAGTTGAGCACTTTGGCAGGCGTTGCCAAGGTTTGCTTGAAGATGATGACGGGGCAAGCGAACAGTGCGATTATCGTTTTCGTTTTAAAGAGTGTGAGCAGTGCGGCGCACAAAATGATATTGCGGCTCGAAAATGCCATGACTGTGGTGCTGTGATGGCCGATCCTGATGATAAACTACGTAATGCGTTAAACCTCAAAGATGCATTAGTGCTACGTTGTAGCGGCTTGAGCGTGACTAAACTTAAAGAGCAATTGTTAAAAGTTACTTATTTTGATGAAGACGGGGCCAGTTGTGATGAGGTATTTGATTTAGCAAACAACGGGGCACTGTATTATTTTAATCAACAGTTTGGTAAACGTATTGCTCAGGGCCAATCGCCAACAAAATTTATCAGCGCAGATCAGGTTATAAAAGCCCAGTTTGATTTAATACCACCGGATTTTGTGATTGCTCGAAAAAGTAAAAAATATGGCTGGAAAGTAGCAGATAAACTTTTTGATTATAAAGGCAGCTTTAGAAAAGCAAACCAGCTAAGCCGATAGGCTAAGCTGGGTATCTCATTCATCATGAAATTAGGGTTATGCTTCTTCTGCGTCTAATCCCCAACCATCGCCATAGCCATTAAAACTGTTCGCTATACTTTCAATGTATTGTTCTGCTTGGCCTAACAAAGCATGTTCTGGAACCATTTGTACATGGGTAATTACTTCCCAAACGCCAGTATCTTTACATTTTTCAACATCAGCAGTTTGAACTAATGCATCGTTTACAATCTCAGTTGCAAATTTTTCGGCATCAGTCTGTTGTTCAAATAAAATGTAAAAATCAATTTGTTGCATTTTACTTAAATCTACACCAGCGGCGGAAATTTCAGCAAGAAGCTGGCCATTATCATCATCAGGAAATTGCATTTAAAACTCATAAAATTAGTGTTTACTCATTAGCGCTATTGTAACCAAAATAAATTATTAAAGCGCAAGAATTTTTAGTTAAGCTCACAACGGTTTAATAGATTCGCTTAGTTTAAGCGCGGATAATGATTAAGTTAATGTTAGGCTCATTATCGCTATGCTATTATTGCCTTGTTAGTTCGTTGTTTTTTATGGGTACATAGTAAGGATGATTACTTGTTCAATCAGTTTTTAAAATCCGTTATTTGTTTTTGCTTATTTGTGAGTTTTTGCGCGATTGCAGCTGACAATACAATTGAAGATTATGAAATAAAAGGAATTAGTGGAGAGTTAGAAAACAACGTTGCTCTTTATTTAAAACCTTTAGTGGGTGAAAAACCAACGCGCTCACTGCGTCGTTACGCTAAATCGCAAGTTGAAGATAGCTTAAAGGCATTAGGTTATTACAGTTCAAATGTGACTATCGATTTTAATAAAGATGAGCGAGAGCTTGTTGCCACTATTGAGCGCGGCTCTGCAACTCGTATAGAGGCGCTTAATATTAGCGTTAACGGGGAAGCTAAACACGACCCGTCAATTCTGCAAGTAATTGAAAGCATAGGGTTAAAGCAAGGCGATATTTTAAATCATGGAGTATATAGCGCAGCCTATAAAAGAATTGAATCAGTGCTGTTAGAACATGGCTACTTTGATGCTAAATGGCCAGCACGAAAGTTTGAAGTGTCATTAAAAAAGCATAGCGCCGTTATTACCTTTACCATTGAAAGTGGTGTACGTTATCGCTTTGGCGATGTGTTAATTACCAATCAAAGCCCCGCAGAAAAATACATTCGCTCTTTAGCCCCATTTAAAATAAGTGAGCACTATAAAGCATCTAAGATTGCTGACTATAACCTAGATTTATCGAGTACTCCTTATTTTACTAGCGTGCGTGTTTACGCTGATATTTCAGCTAGAAAAAACAGCCAAGTACCAATTAAAGTAGACGTATTACATAAGCCCGCTAATAGCTACGAAATTGGTGGCGGGTTTAACTCAGAGATAGGAGGCCCCAAAATACGTTTGAAGTGGAGCAAACCGTGGATCACCAATAACGGACATTACCTTGAAAGTAATTTAAATGTAGCTGAGAAAAGACAAGACATTTCGATGGCATACACTATTCCGATTCATGATCCTAATGATGATCTATGGCGCTTATCAGCAGGTTATAAACTTGAGGATGAATTAGCCGACGATATTTACAGTAAAATATTAACCGCGCAGCTGCAAAGGCAATGGCTCACCGAGCAAAAATGGATAAGAACTGCATTTATCAGGCGCGAGCAAGAAACCTATCGGATTGGCGACGGGCTAGAACGCACCACAGAAATGTTATTACCAGGTGTCAGTTATGCCCGAAAGCAATCGAAGGGAGGAACCACCCCTTATTCGGGAGAGCAGTGGTCTATATCTGCAGAGTTTGGCCTCGGTAGTGTGCTCTCTAGTACCAATATTGTTAGGGTGCAATTACAGCATGCATGGTTGCGCACCTACCTTAATAAGCACCTTGTGTTTTTAAAAGCAAACTTAGGGGCCATGTTAGTTGACGATATTAACAATGTTCCATATTCATTAAGGTTTTATGCTGGTGGCGATCAAAGTGTGCGCGGCTTTGCTTATCAATCAATCTCACCAGAAAATGACAATGGCGATCGCATCGGTGGTAAATATTTAATTGCGACGACGGCTGAATATAATTACCAATTTGCCAAAAACTGGCGAGCAGCGTTGTTCGTGGATGGAGGGACCGCAACGAATGATTTTTCTGAGCAATTTGAAGTTGGTACAGGGTTTGGTTTTCGTTATTTAACGCCTATAGGGCCAATAAGAGTCGATCATGCATGGGGGCTCACTAAAGAAAGTAAAAGCACTCGTTTAAGTATTACCATAGGGCCGGAAATTTAATGTCTGTATTTAAAAAAGTCACGGCAGCACTTAGCACCTTAATTGTTGCTGTATTAGTGACATTGTTTTGTGTTGTTTTTACAGCTCCAGGTAATCAGCTAATTGCTTATAGCGCCAATAAGTTAGTTGACGGCTTAAAAATTGAAATAAAAAATGGGCGTTTTTTATATAATGATGCGTTTAATTTGCGCTTTGAGCGTGAAGGTTTATTACTTAATGCCCAGCAGCTTAAACTAGATTTATTTTGGTGGCACTGCGATGGTATGTGTATTGATAACTTAAGTGCTCGGTCTATAAAACTAAATTTACCAGCATCGTCATCTAATTCCCCTGATACACCTAGCGAACCGCTGGAACAAATCAGTTTGCCATTTAATATTGCACTTAAGCGTTTAGCGGTCACTGAGTTTGTGTTAAATCATCCAAGTGCAAACGTAGTTGTAAATAATCTGGAGATTGCTGCAAAGGCACAAGGTGCTGATATTCAAATTAAAAGCGTGAATATTCCGAGTGTTTTAATCGCGTTAAAAGAGCAACCTGGGGCAAATACAGCCAGTTCGGCCCCAATTACTGAGTTACCAGCATTCCCTAATATCGCATTTATGTCGCCACTCAATATTTATCTAGAACAGTTTAATATTGTGCAGTTCACGGTAAAGAAAGGCGAACAGCAAAATATAATAAATAATATTGCGCTACAAATGAAGCTAATAGGTTCTGAGATTAACGTTGCCTCATTGTCTGCAAATTATCAGCAGTGGCAGCTTAATACAGCACTTAGCGCAAAGCTCAAAGACAGCTTACCTATTAATGGTGATATCAGTCTAAAAGGGCATGGTTATGATGCCAATATGCAAATAGGCGGAGACTTAGAAAAGCTCAATGTTGATATAAAAAGCAATGAATCTTTTCCTTTTCAACTTGCAGCCACGGCTAATCTTAAACAATCAAATTATCCGTTCAGTATTAATGGCGTTGTAGAGCAGTGGATTATTGAAACAGCGAGTAAAGAGTTAAAGGTAACCGACGTAAAATTAACCGCGCAAGGCAATGCCAACGATTACCAATTAGCATTATTTGGTAATAGTCAGTTAGGTGCGTATCCAAGTGTGAATTTTCACAGCCAAATTAATGGCTCACTGAGCGAAGCAAACTTAAAAACCTTAGCCCTTAAAGCGAATGATAGTCAGGCTACTATCCAAGCGAATGTCGATTGGCAAAATGGGGTTAGTGCTAACTTTAGCGGCGGGCTATCGAGTTTAAAAGCGCAATACCTTACTGACACACTCACTAGCGATATTTCAGGGCAGTTTAAAGGGGCATTTGTTGCCAGTTCAAATAGCTGGCAGTTAAGTATGGATGATACCCACTTAAGCGGGTTACTAAATGATGTACCGCTTAATTTTGTTGCTCAATTTAACTTAAATGATGAACTTAAAGCCACTGTAAATAAATTTAGCCTTAGTAGCGGTACAAACAGATTAACTTTAACAGGTGAAGTTGATCAGCAATGGCAGATTAATGGGGCAATTGCGCTGCAAAGTAATGATGATGCAAAGCTTCCGTTTATTGCTAATGGTAAAGCCGATTTAAGTATACGAGGCGAGCGGTTGACGCCTGCAGTTGATTTAGCGTTAAAGCTAGAGCAGTTTATTTATGACGAAATTAATATTAATAAGTTGGCGTTAAAAGCACAGTTAGACACCGCTAATGATTGGCAAACAGATATTAGCGTTACTCTTGATTCAGCGCGTGTCATGCATCACTTAATTAATAAAGTGAATATAGTTGGTAGTGGTGATAAAACTGATCATCAACTAAGTGCATCTATTGATGCTGATGCTGGGGCAGCTACGTTTGAGCTTAATGGCAAACTAGCCAACGCGAGATGGCAAGGTGAGCTCAGTAACATTAGCATAAGCGATAAAACGCTTAGTTTTGAAAACGCTAAAGATATAGCCGTAACAATAGATTCGAAAACGGGCAACTTTGATGTGAGTGCGCATTGTTGGCAATCAAGTAATAGTAAGTTGTGTATTGATAGGTTAAATCAAACCAGCGAATTGGGTCAGCTTAACGTAAAACTGGCCAAGCTTTCATTGCAAGAGCTAAAACATTGGTTACCAGATAATATAAGAACTCGTGGTGATATAGCTGGCGATTTTGCTGCTAATTGGCAAGCTGGCGCACTTAAAACTCTACGCGCTAATTTAAATTCATCAGGGCTTAACGCGGTTCTTATTAACGAAGAAGACCGATTTAAGCTACCTATTGAAACGCTAAACATAAGTGCTTTCTCTGATTCTAAAGTCGGCCAAATCGAAGCTAACTTAGAATCGAGTGTATTGGGTAAAGTAACAACCAAAGTTGATATTGATGATATTCAAAATAAGCAAACGCTTAACGGTAATATTCAAATTGATAAAATATTATTGTCGGATATACAGCCTTTTTTAAACACTCTCGAGCAGCTTAATGGCGCCATTCGTGGGCAAGTTGCCTTAGCTGGCACACTCAAAGAACCCTTGTTAGAGGGGAATTTAAATATTGAGAATATTAACCTAGAGGGCGAGCAACTGCCTATTGCCCTTAAAAACTCCAATATTAATGTGGTGTTTAATAAATCCACCGCCACTATAAAAGGGGATTTAAATGATCCAGAAGGCGGACAGGTAAAATTAACCGGTAATGTTGATTGGCAAGGTGAGCAACCAGCTGTAAACATGAATTTAGTCGGTAGTGAGTTTTTTGTGAGGGCACAACAAGGCGTTGTATTTAAAGTATCGCCTGAGTTAAAAATAAGTTTAGCCGACAACGCACTTAAGCTGGCAGGTGATGTTGTGGTGCCTTATGGGCGAATAGAAATTGAAGAGCTGCCAGAGGGGGCTGTACAGGTTAGTGATGATGAAATTATTCTAGATCAAACTACGCAAAGTACAAAAAAAGCGCCATTTGACTACGATATTGATTTAAAAGTAACAGTTAAAAATGATGTAAGAGTAGCCTCATTCGGACTTGAGTCTAAAGTAGTGGGTGATATGGATATAAAAATGAGCCAAGATTCACCCATTATTGCCATTGGTGAACTTAATTTAATTGAAGGAACTTACTTGGCATTTGGCCAAGACTTGATAATTAGAACCGGGCAAATTGGTTTTAGTGGCGCAATAGATAAACCTCATTTAAATATTAAAGCTATTCGCAACCCAAACAATACCGCTGACGGTGTGATTGCCGGTGTGACTTTAACTGGTAGTGTTGAGCAGCCAAATTTAAAAGTGTTTTCTGAGCCGGGTATGGACCAAGCGCAAGCCTTAGCGTATTTACTTAATGGTCAACCACTAGGAGAGGGCGACAGTTCAACCGATGCGATGTTAGCTCAATTATTACTTTCTCAAGGAGTGAGCAGAAGCGAAAGCTTAGTGTCTAAAGTGGGTGAATCGTTTGGTTTGTCAGATGTGAGCTTAAGCTCTAAAGGCAGTGGCGAGCAAACAAAAGTAGAAATATCAGGTTATCTTGCACCGAGTTTGCAGGTTAAATATAGCGTAGGGGTATTTGAGTCGCTTAGTGAAGTGGCGGTGCGTTATCAGCTTATGTCGAAGTTATATATAGAAATAACCAGTGGCTTGTATCAAAACGTCGACATATTGTATAAATTTAATTGGGATTAATTTTTATCTACCAATACTAATACCAATAATAAAAAGGAAAAGGTATGAAAAAATTTGTAATCACTGTTTTAGCATCGGCTTTGCTCGGCGGATGTGCCCAGCAAAGCACTTTACAATCAGCGCCGGTTAAAAACTTAACCAGTAGCGAGATTATTGCATCTGCAACGGATGAGCAATGGCGATGGGTCAACCCTGAGAACATTTTAAAACTAACGCTACCTACCGGTGCCGCGTATATTGAGCTCAATCCCGCGCTTGCGCCAAAGCACAGTGCTAATATTAAAAAGTTGGCACGGCAGGGCTTTTATCAGGGGACTCATATTTATCGTTTTGTTGAGCGGTTTGTTGCTCAAGGTGGTGACAGCACGGGTAAAAAGCTAGCTAAAACCGAAAAGAGTACGGTACCTGCGGAGTTTTATTTAACCACCACAGAGCCACTTTTGATCACCGAAATGGGTGAAGATGGTTATGCACCAATAACCGGGTTTTTAAATGGTTTTGCGGTGGCGCAAAATGAAACACGTGATCAAACATGGCAAATTCATTGTCATGGTGTATTTGCTATGGCACGCGACAACGATATAAATAGTGCTAGCACCGAGTTTTTTGTCACCATAGGGCAAGGTCCACGTTATTTAGATAAAAATATCACCGTATTTGGGCGAGTACTTACAGGTATGGCACATTTTCATCAGCTAGCGCGCACACCTAAAGGTGGTAGCGAGTTTAATCCTATTACAGATTTACAAGTATTAGCCGACGTTAGCAGCGATCACAGCCGATTTAAAGTAATGAAAACAGACTCAGATGCATTTAAACAGTTAATTTCAGCACGAGGTAGTCGTAGTGAGGAATGGTTTGCGTATAGCCATAATTACATTGATGTGTGTGGAATGCCTGTACCAACTAAGCAACTTAACGATTAAAAAAAGGAGCCTCAGGCTCCTTTTTTGTTTAGCTTATTGACGGTTTATTTTTACCGCAAAAGGGGTATCGTTATGATGCGTTGAGCGATATGGATTAATATCAAGGCCGCCACGACGCGTATAGCGCGCATACACTTCAAGCTCTTTAATATTCAATTGAGTGGTTAAGTCGCTGTAAATACGCTCTACACATTGCTCATGGAACTCATTATGGGTCCTGAACGAAATTAAATAGCGTAATAATGACTCACGACACACTTGCTCACCAGTATAACGAATAATAATGCTGGCCCAATCCGGTTGCGAAGTAATTAAACAGTTTGATTTAAGTAAGTGGCTATGCAAGGTTTCGCTAACCACTTTATCGCTTTGTGACTTTAAAGAATGTGCGTCAATATGGTAGTTATCTATTTCAATATCTAACTCATCAATACACTCACCAGGAAGCGGTGTACAAGGAATACAATTGTAGTCGTCAGCGCTGTATAAGGTCACTTTTACCGGGCTATTTACCGCATTGGATAAGTCATCAGTTAAATGTTGTTTAACAATGTCAATACTGCCAAAGCGACTTTGATTGAAGCTGTTTAAATAAAGCTTAAACGACTTTGACTCTATTATATGACTACTTTGGCATTCGAAAGTAAATAGCGCCACTGCCACTTGCGGTTTGCCTTTGGTATTTAACCAAGACAGTTCATAACCTGTCCAAATATCTTGCCCTTTGAATGGTAATGCGGCCTCATCAATACTCAACGCGTCGCGATTAAGCTTGCGAGCAATAGGAAAAAGCAAGCTGGGCGTGTATTGATCTACATACTCAGTAGATTGACCAAGTACGCTGCCTTTAAGATCGGGAGAATTGCTGTAATCTGTCATGTTTGCTCTTAAATAGTTACAATGGGAACATTATATCTAAATTAAATGAGTTTCACAGTATGTCTGTTGCAATGCAATTAGCCCAACTTCACCAACGCTTTAGTGAAAAAACCATCAAAAATACACAAAAGCAGCCACTCATTGCCCACGATGAGCAATGGCCAAGCCCTTGTGAAATAGGCACTGCCGATGAGAACGGTATGATCCAATGGCAAGCGGTAGTGAGGGAGCCTGCAGGTTCACTCATTAACCTCGCTAACGCATTAGAGCTTGAATTTCCTGATGAACTTAGCCAGTTTTATGGCCATATGTTTGCTGGCAGTATTTTAGCCAGCGTTGATGGTCATCAAGTGGAATTATTACAAGCGTGGAATGAGGATGATTTTGACTTACTGCAGCAAAATATCACGGGTCATGTTTTAATGAAGCGAAAGCTAAAGCAAGCGCCGAGCGTTTTTATTGGTTTAACTGATCAAGATGATTTACTTGTTACGGTATTAGTGGAAACAGGGGAAGTGTGCTTAGAATATGTAGGTAAAAAGCCGCATCATGTGTTGGCTAATAACCTCAGTGAGTTTATTGCTACATTAACAGTTTAAATAAGTAGGTGTTGCTGGTTTAATGCAACACTTCGCTCGTTTTTTCATGGGATTTATTGAAAATCCCATGAAATATTAGACACTAAACCACACGGCTCGCACCTAAAATCAAATAATCCAAACCACGGCTCAGGTAATTTCCATTCACCTTGGCAACTTGGGCATTTTCGTTCAAGCTCTGAGGCTTTATCAACCCCACCTACACGGTATAAGTAATAGTAAACAGGCTTTTTAGTTAAAAAGCTGATGCGTTTGCTAATATCTTTACCTCGGCGATACAAATCACTTTGTGTGCTGGCTATTTCCTCTAACGCAGGAAATTCACAGCGAGTTGCACCATTAATTTGAATTTGATCGCATGCTTGCCAATCTTCTTGCCATTTAATCAGGGTTTTATAATCGCCATTGGCAATTGCCGGAATATTAAATAGCGGAACGGGTAAAAAATCATCGCCACAATACAGTGGGCTGCAAGTATGCACATAAGTAGTATATAAAATATAGCTTGAGGGCTCTTTACAGCCATCGGCTCCATTTGAATGAATGTCTTGACCTATTATTTTCACTTTAGGTGCTAACAAGCCTGCATCATGTAGCTTTTCAACACTGTGTTTTACAAATGCACTGTTGTTAAGTGGGTGCATAGCATCCTCGGTCGGACACATAACGCGAGTGATAAAATAGCCATCTTTCAAAACCGTCGGAAATTCTTCTCCAATGATTTGGCCATTAAAACGTAATGCATTTACCAAGCGATTTATTGCTTGCTCGGCTTGCTCTAAGGTGGTGTCTTGGTAGCAGTCAAATGTTAAATCAACAACAAACATTTATAGTCTCAAATTATTTTGGCGCGAGTAATGTCAGTAATTGATCTAACTTTTGCTCAATTCTATCTAATTGAGAGTTGTTCTGATCTTCATTACTGACACTTTGCTTTGGGGTTTTCATTAAATTATAAATTGAATCAGGATTATTCTTATATTGACTCACCGCAGCAATAATAACCGGCATTGGGGTCGGTGTTGTTAAACGACTTTTAGTTAGTGCAACAGTGGGAACTTTGCCTTCATCAAGAAGGACTTTAATAGCTTCAAATACAGCAGCATTCATTCAATTATAACTCTTTTATAAAGTAAGCTCGCAACATAGGCGCTGCGAGCGGGTATGGTATCAATAAAGTGGCTAAGGCACATTAAAATGCGCATTAAATTAATTATTTTTGACGAAGCCGTACGTCTAGTTCATCAATTACTTCACTCCAATCGCCATCAACCGCTAGCGATTCGGCAATAAAATGTTGTTGGGCTTCATCCCAAAAGGGAGCATCTTGCAACAAGGTTGTATCGGCAATGGAGTGCGAGGCAATAAATGCATCTATTTGCGCTTCTGAATCCGGTAGTCCTAGTTGGGCGAACAAGGTATTAATAGTATGTTTTGTTGTATCCATAATAATGCTCCTAAATGAATTAATACTTAGTACTTATTAACTCTAGGGGGGAATGGTATATCTAGCCAGTTTAACCCTTACTGAATTTACGCTTTATTTACTCAATAGTAAGTCGCTAAAGCATGATCTGACTCAATGCAGTGGATGAACGTACTAACTAAAATGTAAATTCGCTTATTTATTGCTCTTGGGTATATAGTTATATAAGTATTTGGTCATCGTTGTAGTTCAAAATTAATCTCTTATGCGTTACTTGGCGTAACGATGGGGTGTAAAATAATAAAGGAAATAAAATGACAGCCACAGCAGAATCGACAGACGCCTTTAGTGTTCAGCATATTGCACCAGAGGATATAAGCACAGCAGCCAGCCTGATATATCAGGCATATCAAAACGATCCTATTTTACAAACTCTGCTTGGGTATAACGAAGATAACCTGCTCGATTATGAAAAAAAATTACGTGCACTTATCCGTGAAGAACTCAGTAGCTTTTGGCAAGACAAGCAGCCTTTAATCGGCCTTTACCGTAATGATAAATTAAAAGCGGTTGCCTGTGTATTTGAGTCAAATAGCCAATTACAAGCTGAGCGTTATTGGCATTGGCGATTAAAGCTGATGCTAAGTGCGGGTTATTTACAAACGAATCAATTAATTGAAAAAGAAAAAACCATTCGTGACGCACTAAAGCCACAAGGGAATTATTACTTTTTAGCATTTATTGCAGTTGATCCACACTTTCACGGGCAAGGGTTTGGTCGCACCTTACTAAAGGGTTTAGATGGCTTATTACATGATAACCCCCAGTCCTCTGGTATGGCGGTATTTGTGACTCGCGACGAGCATACGCAATTTTTTAAATCTCAGGGTTTTGAGCACTTTAAACAACTTTCATTTAACCAAGTTAAGGGTGAATTACTATTTAAAGTTGCTAATGCTCAATAAAGGTAGTTGTTCATAATGGCGCATCTGTAAGCTTATGTTCCAAATCGGGCACACCAGTGTGAGATATATCCTACATTAGTGTGCTCTTTGTCAGTTTAAATCCATTATTTATCCGTTTAAAAGCATCAAGCTTCTGTTATTTATAGCTATTTTAGTTTTTTCAATTTTGTGACATTAAATTTTTTAGTTTTCCTCACTATTATACCCAGCCGTTTGGTTTAAACTTTACTTTGTCAAGACGACATAGCTCAATGACTGAGCTAATGCCATGGATATGGAATCAGGCAGCATAGTAGTGACTAGCAGGAAGCGCAAAGGACAAGTTAACACGGATGCAAGGATGAAACAGGAAGTACATGAAGTACTAAAATAGCTAGGAGCTATTTAAAGGATACCAAGGATGATGCGATAGGATATTGCAGGAGCGTTAGTTTACGCAGGACGGCCAAGGCGGCAAGAGGATATTGCAGGATGCAATGGAGGGCTAACAGGGTAGTTTGCTCGTTCAGTGGATGATAAACAAGGATCAGGTAAAGGATACCTTACAGGATGTTGGCAATTGGGGCGTAACTGAGGTTACGCCTTGGTTTTTTGTTTACAAAAATTATATCTTATGTGGTGGCACAACCACACTTTTTAGCTTTTCATCTTCCATGATTAACACTCCCTGATAAGCATTTTCACCATCGCTTGAAAATTCAAAAATAAATTCGCTTTTCATGCCCGGTTTACCACTTTTTAAAATGCCAAACCGACGCTTGCTACAAGCCACACTCATTAGTTGTACCTGCAATTGCTCACTTTGGCGTTTGGCATGAACGTTCGCTGCTTCGGCTATTTTACGATTTAGCCAAAAAAAATAAATTACAGCCCCAATAAGTATGAACGTCCATAAACTAGCCATTTAAGAGAATAACCTTCCAATTGCGCGAGCTAACGTCTCGCTTCTGTTTTCTTTACGTAGTAATGCTAATAAATGTGGGCGAATAGTTGGAATTGCAACTAAATCTGCAAAAATGCTGGGAAATAACTCAGCTATTTTCTCATGGTGCGCACAGTTATCCATAAATACATGCAAACGCTGTGGCTCTTCTAATTGTTTAAAGCAGCGACCTGCAATAGTTAATAAAATGTCTGAGTCTTGCCCAAGCGTAGATTCTAAAGCGCAGTCAACCAGTTGTGCGCTAAGCCCTGTTGCTTGCCCTGATGATATGGCGCGAAGCGCGGCAGAAGCCGTAACCACATCATTATTCTTAAGGGCGGTTTGTCCATAACTTAACATTAACTCACTTAACGTGGGTGGTATTTCGATGTGTTCAAGCATTGCGCTTAATGGTTGTAATACTTCAACAGGTAAATTAGGCCACGCAGCGTGTAAGTGTTTTAAGTTATCAGCACTGTTGAGGCGATAAGCAAAATCAGCAATGCCTTGTAGTGCCACACTTTGCCAATTATCAAAACCAATCTGGCCGGTAAAATAAAGCTGGGCATGTTCGTAATACTGTGAGGCTGGTTGTTTTAATAACACTTTAACTTGCGCATTAAACGCTGCTAATTTATTTGCGTTAGGAGTAAATACGTACGGGTTATTATCGAGTTTGCCATCGGCTTGCTCGCCGGTTATTTCTGTTCCTAGTGCTTGAATTACCATATCTGCAAAATGGTCGCGGCTGGCACTAACAAGTTTACTTTGTTCATCAAGTGGAAATTTTAAAAACCAAACATAAGGTTCTTTACTGGCTTTACTGTCCCAAAATTGAATTGCTAGCCATGCATGGCCTGCTAATGGGTAAGGGTAAGGAACTTGTGCTTGTTCAACAGCTAAAAATTGTTGTTTATCAAGCTTGGTAATATGCCTGCCAATATCAAAAGCACGCCATTGAGTTCCTGCACCGTCTAAAAGCTGGCCTAATGTGGCTATATGTTCACTCATGAATTTCCAACTGTTTTTACTACAAAATTACGCTAATTATACGCCATAGCGACTGTTGAGGGAACAGGGTATAATTGTGCAATATACAAAGTAAAGGGTGATTATGACTGAGCAAACCCAACTCTATTTAACACAATTAACTGCGCTACTTAAAAAGCATCAGCTTTGGCGAAATGAACCGATTGATCCTGCATTGTTGCATTCAAGCGTGCCTTTTTGCCATGATACGCTTGCATTTGAACAGTGGTTACAGTTTGTATTTATAGAAAAAATTCAACAGATTATTACAATGAAACAACCGTTACCGCGTAATTTTGCGATTGCTCCTATGGCGCAAATGACACTCATTGATAAGTCCGGAAGCGAAGAGATTATTTCTTTGCTGACGCAATTAGATTCATTGCTTGGAGAGTCAGATGACTGAACGTCCAGCGCCAGTTGAATACGGCGAACTGAACATTCTCTATCAAGATGAGAACTATGTAGCGATTGATAAACCATCAGGCTTACTTGTTCATCGCTCCTTTTTAGATAAGCATGAAACTCAATTTGCAATGCAAATGCTACGCGATCAACTCGGTCAGCATGTTTTTCCTGTGCACCGTCTTGATAGGCCGACATCGGGTGTGTTGCTGTTTGCTCTAAGCTCAGAAGCCGCGCGTGATATGAATCAGCTGTTTATTGAGGGTACGATCTCAAAGCGTTATTTAGCTCTAGTGCGCGGATTTGCGCCTGAATCTGTTTTTTTAGATAAACCGTTAAAAGAAGAGCTAGACAAAATCGCTGATAAATTTGCCGATCAGGATAAGGCTGCTCAAGAAGCACAAACACAGTTTAACTGTTTGCATCAAGCTGCATTGCCTATCCCCATAGGAAAATACCCAACAGTTAGGTATTCTTTGGTAGAGTGTTTCCCTAAAACAGGGCGTAAACATCAAATTCGCCGCCATTTAAAGCATTTGTCATTACCGATAATTGGCGACGTTAATCATGGTGATAACCAGCACAATCAGTTTTTTAGAGAACACTTTTCTCTTAGACGATTAATGTTATTTGCTACAGAACTGCGTTTTGTTCATCCTTATAGTAATGAATCGATAATAATTAAAGCGCCTCTAGGTGATGCAATATTGAGTATTTGCAAACAGTTAGGGTGGCCAAGTGAAGAAAAGGATTATTAATGGCACATATTAGTATTTTTGTAGGCAGCGTGTACGGTGGTGCTGAACGTTTAAGTGAGCAAATGAGCGATACCATTGAGCAAGCCGGCCATCAGGTAAGCGTATTCGCAGAGCCAAATTTAGAAGATATAAAAAATGCATCGCATATTTTAATTGTTACCTCAACAACAGGCCAAGGTGATATACCCGCTAACTTGGCAGAGCTTTATAATCAGCTTAACAGCACCTTTCCAATGTTAACTAATAAGCCATTTGGCATCGTGGCTATGGGTGATAGAAGTTACGGTGATACGTTTTGCGGTGCAGGGCGTAGTTTTGATGAATTACTACGTGACTTACAAGCTAAACCTGTAGGTAATCGATTAGAAATTGATGCTTGTGAAGACTTTGAGCCGTGGCCTGTCACCGAGCCGTGGTTACAAACTTGGCTTGGTAAATTACCCTCTTAAATGCGCAGTCTCTAAATGAAAAAACATCAACTGAGTTTGATTGTACTTGCGGGTGGCTTAGGTAGTCGCTTTGGTGGCAATAAACAAATTGCAGAGATTCCAGGGCAAAATTGCACTATTATGGAGCTGAGTATTATTGATGCGCATGCTGCAGGCGTGACGCAGGTGGTGCTGATCATAAACCAAGCGGTACGCAGTGAAATAGAGCGTACTATTTTGCCCCGATTACCTAGTGATCTAGATTTGGTGCTGGTGGAGCAAAACATTGAACAGGTGCCCGAACAATTTAAAGCAACACTTTGCCATCGAGTAAAGCCTTGGGGAACAGGTCATGCTCTGTTGTGTGCCAAAGCCCACATTAATAACCCCGCTATTGTGATCACTGCAGACGATTATTATGGTGCGTCTTCATTTTTATTGCTTAGTGAGCATTTCAAAAAAAGCGCTGAATGGGCAATGGTAGGGTATCCGATTGTTGATACTCTTTCTGAGCATGGTGGTGTTAATCGTGGGGTATGTAATATTGCGAATGGAAAGCTTGTTGCCGTAACCGAGTATTTGAATATTCAACAACAGTCTGAGCATATTTTTGGCGATAACCCACAGGGTTTACGTGAAAAAGTTAGCCCAAATGCGCTTGGCTCTATGAGCTTTTGGGGGATAACCCCTTGCTTGTTTGATTATTTAGAGCAAGGCTTTACAGCGTTTTTAGCACAATACAATACCGCTACACAGCAAGAATATTTTTTGCCTAACCAAATTGAACAGGTAATAAAAACCAATGCACAAACTGTTTTTATTTATACCGCCCGCGAGTCTTGGTATGGTGTGACCTATAAAGCAGAGCTTGTGAATATTGCTGCACACTTACGTGCATTACGCCAAGTATAAACGTCCCTAATTATCCTCGTTTGAGTCCAAAGAGTGAAGTAACCATGAGTTCAATCCCATTAGCAGCCTTTTTATCAGCGCATTTTGGTATGGAAGATCCAATACTTAGTTTTAAACCAATAGGCAGTGGGCATATTAATACCACCATGTTGTTAAAGTCGACGCAGCAAGTGCTGGTGGTACAAAAGCTTAATACAGTGGTTTTTCCAAAGCCACAACAGTTGGTCGATAATGCCAGGCTGATTGAAAAACACTTAAGCAATAAGCAGCAATTAGGTGAATTTAATTTAGTTATTTTACATCATGTGCCAACAGTTAAGCAGGAATATTTAGTTCAAGCAGAAGAGGGCACATGGCGAGCACTTGAACTAATTGACGATAGCTACAGTGAAGATGTAGTAAACACCTCTGCGCAAGCATATACAGCTGCAAACGCATTTGGCCAATTTGCTGCGGCTTTAGCTGATTTTGATGCGAGTAAGTTGCATGCAGTGATCCCTGACTTTCATAATTTAGCTATGCGGTTTGCGTCATTTAAACAGCTTGTTAGCCACAATCCACAGCAACGATTAGCAAATTGCCAAGCAGAGGTTGATTTTTGTTTAACACAACTTTCATTGGTTGATGAGCTAAGCGCATTAACCGGTGAAATTCCTGTTCGTGCATGCCATAACGATACCAAAATTAATAACATGTTATTTTGCTCACACTCAAGCGCAGCTAAAGCGGTGATTGATTTAGACACCTGTATGCCAGGATATTGGCTCAATGATTTTGGCGACATGGTAAGAACGTTTTGCTGTGCGGAGCAAGAAGACTCTACCGCACTTGATAAGGTACGTGTACGAGAAGATATTTTTGCAGCAATTGTCAAAGGCTATGTTGAGCCACTTAAACATATTTTAACCGCAGCAGAAAAACAAAGCTTTTGGTTAGGTGCTAAAGTAATGCCGTTTATGATTGGTTTACGATTTTTAACTGACTACCTTGATGGCGATAATTATTTTACCACTAAATATGACACGCATAATTTAGACAGAGCAAGAAATCAGTTTGCTTTGTATCGCGATATTGTCAGTAAAAAGCAAGTATTGCAGGCTTTATTAAATAACGTCTAGGTATTAGTAGTAAAAAAGGGGAGTGGCCAAAGTGTAACCCGTTTTTAAACAGCTTACACTTTGTGGTGTGCTTAATTAAGCCGGTATGCAGGCTTTAGCTCAGTAGCATTAAGCATCCGCTAGTTTTACGCGAATTTTGCTTTTGTCTACTGTGGTTTGATTAAGGGCTTTAATCGCGCCTTTAACTTCAATGTCGTTAGGCATTTCTACAAAGGCAAAGCCTTTAGACTGGCCTGTTTCTTTATCGAGTACTAAGTTACAGGTGGTCACTTTACCGTGAGCTGTAAATAATGTACGAAGTTCATGCTCAGTAGTGGCACGTGATAAGTTACGAACTAATAATTTCATATATAACCTAAATAATGGGTTCAAGCATAATTATCTCAAGTAACCTTGCTTTAACCTAACGTTATTTTATAAACAGTAAAAATAACCGCTAAAAAAACAAAAAACCGCCTAATGGCGGTTTTTTATATTGCGAGAGGTTACTTTACTTCTTTACCTGCCGCTTGTTGATCAGCGTGATAGCTTGAACGTACAAATGGGCCTGAAGCCGCATGAGTAAAGCCAATTTCATCAGCATATTCTTTTAGTGCGTCAAATTCAGCAGGTGGCACGTAACGCTTAACGGGTAAATGATGCTTAGACGGTTGCAGGTATTGGCCTACAGTTAGCATATCAACGTTATGAGCACGTAAATCGCGAAGTACTTCCTCGATTTCGCTAATTTCTTCACCAAGGCCAACCATTAAGCCAGATTTGGTTTTAACCTCAGGATGCGCTTCTTTAAAACGACGTAATAACTCAAGAGACCATTTATAATCGGCACCTGGGCGCGCAAGTTTGTATAAACGTGGCGCTGTTTCTAGGTTGTGGTTAAATACGTCTGGCGGCGTTTCAATTAAAATTTCGAGTGCTCTGTCCATACGACCACGAAAATCAGGGACTAATATCTCAATGGTGATTTCTGGATTGTGCTTGCGAATTTCACGGATACAATCGGCAAAGTGCTGAGCGCCACCGTCACGTAAATCATCACGGTCTACCGAAGTGATCACTACGTAGCTTAGCTTCATGTCTTTAATGGTCAGTGCAAGCTTTTCAGGCTCTGCTGCATCGGGCTTTAATGGACGGCCATGTGCAACATCACAGAATGGGCAACGACGTGTACAAATAGCCCCTAAAATCATAAAGGTCGCAGTACCGTGGTTAAAACATTCTGATAAGTTAGGGCACGAGGCTTCTTCACATACAGAGTGAAGGCCATGCTTACGCATTGCTTGTTTTATGCCGTCAATCCGCTCGGTTGACTTAGGTAAGCGGATTTTAAGCCACTCTGGCTTACGGAGCATTTCGGTTTTTTCTGTTGGTAAAACTTTAACGGGGATCAACGCCATTTTTTCTGCGTCGCGTAGTTTTACACCTGGTTCCATTTTGACTGGTTTATTCATTCGTTTTCAAACCCTTCAGTATGCTTAACCTGTGTTGCATTAAGCTTTTTGATCATGTGTTTTACCAGCCCTTGACCTGCAGCTTCAAGGTTTTGAGGGCCATTTAATTCTTTAGTTTGCACCATATTCATGCCCGCATAACCGCATGGGTTGATGCGTAAAAATGGACTTAAGTCCATGTTAACATTTAATGCTAAGCCATGAAATGAGCAGCCACGACGAACTCGTAAACCTAAAGAGGCAATTTTGCTGTCGTTAACGTAAACACCAGGGGCATCCGCTTTCGCGTATGCGTTAATACCATACTCTGCAAGCGATTCAATGATGCACTCTTCAAGCCAAGTAACCAGCTCTCGCACCCCAATTTTTAAACGACGTAAATTAAATAATACATACATCATTTGCTGACCTGGGCCGTGGTAAGTTACCTGTCCACCGCGGTCAACTTTAATCACTTCAATGTCGCCTGGCGATAATAAATGCTCATCTTTACCGGCTTGACCTTGAGTAAATACACTTTCGTGTTCTACCAGCCAAATTTCATCTGCGCTGTTTTCATCGCGGGTATCGGTAAAATCTTGCATTTTTTGCCATATTGGCTTGTAACGTTGGCGCCCAAGTTGGCGTACGATTAAGGTGTTTTCGTTCACAATCAATCTCAGCTATGGCTTAAAGCATATGGCGTACGTCATCGATGTTGCTGATCACGTTATAAATTTCTTCGATATGAGTTCCACTGGTTACTGTGGCCACTAAAGTGACTGACTCATAGTTACCTTTACTGCTCGGTTTTACTTTTGGCGCATAATCACCCGGAGCGATAGGTTGTAACTTTTCTAAAATTTGATCAGTTAAGTTTACGTTTGCAAGACCCATTATTTTAAATGTAAACGGGCAAGGGTACTCTAAGTACTCATCAAATTTAGTGTTTTTAACAGGTTCAACCACGACGGGAACTCCTCAAACAAAAGTGTTGGCTTAACTTATACGTTAAGCTTTAAACTGACAGGCTAATGACAATCTTGAAATGATGTTATTTTTGACCTAAGCCAACGATAGTCATTCAATACGATTGGTATATATGGGGCGCATTCTAGCACTTTTCAAGCAAAAAAAAACGCCTCACAAAGGAGGCGTTCATATTACTTTACTGATGCTTACATTATTTGTAAGCGTAAGTAGTCATATATTTTACTAAAGAAGCTACCTTCTTGTATTTCTTCAAGTGTAACTAGCGGATATTGTGCAATATCTTCGCCTTCAAGTTGTAAAAACAGTGTGCCCACTTTAGTGCCTTTAGCTAAAGGTGCTTCAAGCGTATCGTCAAGCTCAAAGTTTGCTTTAAGGTTTTTATGTTGGCCACGAGGAATCGTAATAGGGGTGTCTTCTAAAATACCTAAAGAGACATTCTCTTTATTACCCATCCAAATGCGTTGCTCTGCAAAACTATCGCCCGCTTTGTAAGGCGTAATTGTTTCAAAAAAGCGGAAGCCGTAGTTAAGTAGTTTTTTACTCTCAACTTTACGTGCGCGCTCACTCGAAGTACCCATAACTACCGCAATTAAACGCATGTCGTTTTTTGTCGCCGAGGTGACTAAGCTGTAACCGGCATCAGACGTGTGGCCTGTTTTGATACCATCAACATCTAAGCTTTCATCCCATAACAACGAGTTACGGTTATATTGTTTTATGCCATTAAAGGTAAAAGATTTTTCTTTATAAAGAGCGTATTCATCTGGCACATCTTTAATAAGGGCAGCGCCTAATGTGGCCATGTCGCGTGGGGTGGTGTAATGCGCATCCGTATCAAGGCCGTGGCTATTAACAAAATGAGTATTCGTCATGCCTATTTTTTCGGCATGAGCGTTCATTAAGTCTGCAAACGCACTTTCGCTGCCAGCAATATGCTCAGCCATAGCAACACAGGCATCATTACCCGATTGTACAATAATGCCGTGATTAAGATCATCTACGCTAACTTGCTTACCTACTTCAATAAACATTTTTGATGATTCAGGAAAGTTTTTTGCCCATGCTTTTTCGCTGATAGTCACCATATCGGTAGGTGCTATATTACCTGCATTAATTTCTGTACCAATTACGTAACTAGTCATCATTTTAGTTAAGCTAGCAGGGGCAAGTTTTGTATCGGCTTCACCTTCTGCAATCACTTTACCTGTGGTGAAATCCACCAAAAAGTAACCTTTAGCATTAACTTGAGGAGGGGCTGGAATAATTTGTGCGGTGGCTGAAAAAACGGCGGCAGAACAAACTAAGCCGCAAACACCAGTAAGAATTTTATGTTTAATAGATTTCATCATACTCATTAATGGTTAAAGTTAAAAATATGCATTCTCCCTATTCTAAAGGGCTTACTGAGTGTAAAGCAAGAACGCGTTTTGAAATTGATTTTGTTTTAGTGTTTCTAATACTTGTTGCGCGTGATGGGCATCTTTTATTGGCCCTAAATGCAATCTATAAATAGCATCTTTTTCGACGATATTTGTTGGTAATTTATACTGCTCTCGTAGTGTCTGTGCCAATGCCTCTATATTGGCTAAGGTACTGCCCGCTGCTACTTGAACGTAGGTTTTTCGCGCATGGGTATCTGCAAGAGTAATCGCTTCAAGCTTAACCTGTGCTGTACCGTATTTGTGGTAGCCAAGTTTGTAGGCCGCAGCATAGGAAAGATCAATGATTCTATCATCATGAAAGGGTCCACGATCATTAACCCGTACTATAACAGATTGGCCATTGGCTGTATTTGTTACGCGTACAAAACTCGGTAATGGTAAGGTTTTATGGGCTGCCGTCATGGCGAACATATCGTAAATTTCGCCATTAGAGGTGTGATACCCATGAAACTTTCGGCCATACCATGAAGCAATGCCAGTTTCTGAATAACCGGTTTCATCGAGCATAGGGGTATAACGTTTGCCCAACACTTCGTAAGGGCGTGTGGTGCTAGCGCTTTTTATTACTTGAGTAACAATAGCATCTTGCATTTCTAATTCGGTCGGTGCCCGCAGTGGTGCGGCATCATGGCGCATACTGTAACGGCTATTTGAACTACTACAGGCGCTTAAAAAGAAACTGATCAGAGTAATAATTATAAACTGTTTATAAAGGCGCATTATTTTAAGAGCATCCTTTTTTCTGTGGCAATCGACATAATAATGCCAAACGCAGCCATCAAGGTCACCATTGAGGTGCCGCCATAACTAATTAATGGTAAGGGGACGCCTACAACTGGTAATAGACCCGAGACCATGCCTATGTTTACAAAAATATAAACGAAAAATGTCAGTGTTAGTGAACCTGCGAGTAACTTGCCAAAGGCCTCTTGTGCATTAACTGCAATAAATAATCCACGGCCAATGATGAATAAGTACAAACTAAGTAAAACACATACACCAAATAAGCCAAACTCTTCACTCAGTACAGAAAAAATAAAGTCGGTATGTCGCTCAGGTAAAAATTCTAGCTGCGATTGTGTGCCTTGCAACCAGCCTTTGCCTTCAATACCGCCTGAGCCAATCGCTATTTTTGATTGAATAATATGATAGCCAGAACCAAGCGGATCGCTCTCAGGATCTAAAAAAGTTAAAACGCGTTGTTTTTGATAATCGTGCATACCATAGTGCCAAAAAGGCCATGCAGCTAAGGCCACAATAGAGCTTAAAAAGCCAATTAAACGCCAACTCAAACCAGATAAAAACAATACAAACACACCCGAGCTGGCAATCAAAATTGAGGTGCCCAAATCAGGTTGTTCCTTAATAAGTAGGGTAGGCAGCATAACAATGGCAAAGCCAATCACTAAATGCAGCGGACGAGGGGGTAAATGGTGACGGCCAATATACCAAGCAACCATCATTGGAACCGCTAGTTTCATTAATTCTGAGGGTTGAAAGCGGGTAATACCTAAATCTAACCAGCGTTGAGCCCCTTTAGAACTTACACCAAATAGAAGTACCCCAACCAGCATAAGTAGTCCCAAGCAATACATGGGAATGACTAAGCGTTTTAGGGTCGTAGGTGGGATTTGCGCTAAAACAAACATGCCAATAATTGCACCAGCCATACGGGTTATATGGCGGATCATCATGGCCGAATCTTGGCCCGAGGCACTATAAACTATGGTGATACTGCCAGCCATCATCAGTAATAAAGCAATTAACAGTGGCAAGTCGATATGCAGGCGCAGCCAAATAGAACGCTTATTATGTAAAGCCGTCATGGTACTTTACTCCCTGAGGATTGAATTGGGTTAGCTGCAAAATAATAATCCATTAATTGGCGCGCAATGGGGGCACCTACAGAGCTACCCCCGCCGGTATTCTCTACCACAATAGAGACTATAATTTGTGGATTGTTGTAAGGGGCAAAACCGACGTAAATGGCGTTATCGCGTTGGCGCTCTTTGAGTGCATCGGCATCGTAACGCTCGCCCTGAGCAATACTGACCACTTGGGCTGTACCGGTTTTACCTGCAGGGTCGTAGGTAGCCCCTTTAAACGCACGGTGTGCTGTACCGGTGGTCTTTTTAACCGTGTTATGCATTGCATCAATAGCGATGCGCCAGTTATCCTCATTATTGAGAACAACAGGTGGCTTTTCTTCATTATTGAGCTGGGTGATCTGGTCTTCTTTTTTAGCCACTTGCACTAAGTGAGGAGGATGATTTATTCCCCGGTTAACTAGAATATTAGTCGCGTTGGCTATTTGAATTGGGGTGGCAGTCCAATAACCTTGGCCAATCCCTACAGAAATAGTATCACCACGCCACCATGACTCTTTGAAACGATCTTCTTTCCACTCTTTTGAGGGCAAAATAGCGGTTGTTTCTTCATGAATATCAATGCCTGATAGCTCACCAAAACCAAAACGTGCCATAAAGTTACTTATTTTGGTGATCCCCATGCGATAGGCTGCATCGTAAAAATATGTATCGCATGACTCTTCTATTGCTTTGTAAACATCAACATGGCCATGGCCCCAACGTCGCCAGTCTCGCCATCTATGCTCTACATTGGGTATTTGAAAAAAACCGGGATCCCACATGGTGGTGGTCTCTTGTACTATGTTTTCTTCTAATGCCAAAATAGCCATGTGCGGTTTAATAGTCGATGCTGGTGCGTAGCGCCCCTGGGTGGTACGGTTTATAAGCGGGCGATCAGGGTTAAGCAGGGCTTTATAGTCTTTACTGCTAATACCGTGCACAAATAAATTAGGATCATAGCTTGGGTTTGAATACAGCGCTAAAACGCCGCCATCTTTTGCATCCATAACCACAATAGCGCCGCGCATATCTTTAAGTGAATGTTGGGCTATTTGTTGTAAACCAATATCGAGAGTAAGTACTAAATCGTCCCCCGGCTGCGGTGGATCCATACTCAAGGTGCGAATAATACGACCACGGTTATTTACTTCAACTCGCTGTGAGCCGACCTGGCCATGAAGTAATGGCTCGTAGTATTTTTCGATACCCAGTTTGCCAATATCATGGGTCGCTCTATAATTGGTGGCTTCATCTTGTTGCTCAAGCTTGTTTAATTCTTTTTTATTGAGCTTAGCAACATAGCCTAAGGCATGGGTTAAGGTGTCTCCAAACGGGTAATAACGGGCTAAACGCGCTTCAATACTAAACCCTGGGAATTTATGTTGGTTTACTGAAAACATCGCTACTTCGTTTTCATTTAAGCGAGCTTTAAGAACTTGGCTTTTAAAGCGGCGAGTGTGCTTTATATCATCAAGGAAATCAGCTTGCTGCTGCTCGGTAATATCAATAATTTTACTGACTGATTTCAATGAGGCAGTTAAATCGTCAACTTCTTCGGGGATCACTTCAAGGTTATAAACGGGCTTGTTTTCAGCCAGTAAAACACCGTTGCGGTCGTAAATAAGTCCGCGATTAGGTGCAATAGGGATTACTTTTATACGGTTATCGTTAGAGCGAGTTTGATAATCTTGGTGGTCGTCAACTTGAATGGTGTACAAGTTAGACAATAATATGGCTACTAAGGCTAATATAAAAATAAAACCCACAAATGCACGCCGAGCAAATAAATTAGCTTCTGCTGAGTGGTCGCGAATAGTGGGTCTTCGTTTTAGCATGGCAAGAAACTACTCGCGATGATAAGGGTGGTTGTTATTTAAGCTCCAGCCTCTGTAAAGACTTTCAGCTACAATAATGCGTACTAAGGGATGCGGAAGCGTTAAATTTGATAACGACCACTTCTGCTCAGAGGCTGCAATACACTCGGGGGCTAATCCTTCAGGTCCGCCAATCAGTAAACTGACATCGCGACCATCTAGTTGCCACTTTTCCATGTTTTTCGCTAGCTGATGAGTATCCAATGCTTTACCGGTTACTTCTAGTGTGACAATACGATTGCCTTTAGGTATGGCGGCTAAGGTTTTTTCACCTTCGGTGTGTAAAATACGCTTTATATCTGCGTTTTTGCCACGTTTACCAGCAGGTATTTCGATTAGTTCCAGTGCCATATCTTTGGGAAAGCGGCGCTGATATTCTGCAAAACCTGTTTCTACCCATGCTGGCATTTTTGTACCAACAGCAATCATTTGTATTTTCACGACGTTACTTCCAAGCGTTGTCTAAAATAGGGAGCTATTAGCCCCAAAGCTTTTCTAGATCGTAATAGCTACGTGCTTGATCTTGCATAACGTGAACAATCACATCACCTAAATCAACGAGTGCCCATTCGCCATCGCTTTGGCCTTCATAGCCAATAGGCTCTTCACCAGCGTGACGAGCTTCTTTTGCTAAGTTATCAGCAATTGACAGTACATGACGTCTTGATGTGCCTGAACATACAATCATGTAATCGGTTACGTCTGAGGTGCCAGTTACGTCAAGTTGAATCACATCACGTGCTTTCATATCGTCAATTTTGTCTAGTGCAAAAGCGAGTAGTTGTTTCGAATCCAAGGTTTTGTCTCAATTTAAAATTTAATAGCGGTCATTTTAACACGCTGAGGGGTTTATACCAATCACTCTTGATAAAGCTGGTGCTGCTCAATATAGTGACTCACGGTGTCGGGTAATAGTTCACTCTTTTTAATGCTTTTTTTAAGCGCTTGACGGATAGTGCTGGATGCGGCATCTAGCTGTTCTCCTTCTAAAAAGTAAAGGTGTCCGGCATTTTTTTCGTTCAGTAGGGAAATATCTTTGGTCACAGCCTGTTGTTTGTAGCCTTTAAGTTCACCTTGTACATCACAGTTTTGACCTGGGCGTTGATACACCACTATATGGCAAAGACGAGTTATTGTTTGCCACTGATACCATTTATCAAGGTTGTTGAATGAGTCCATACCAATCAAAAATAAAATAGGGGTATCGGGATTTTCAGCTCTTAACTCTTGCAAGCTTAATAAAGAATAAGAAGGCCCGCTGCGTTGTAGCTCCCGTAAATCAAGCTTAAACTCTGGGTAAGCTGTAATTGCCGCTTTAAGCATTGCTATACGATGCTCGGTGCTGATCCCCGGTGCCGCTTTGTGTGTGGGTATTGCACAGGGCATAAAATAAAGTGAGTGTAATTCAAAAGTAGCCACACATTGCTGCGCCATATTAAGGTGCCCCAAATGAACGGGGTCAAAAGTGCCACCAAAAATTGCAATCATGATATTTTCCCTTTACTGAGGGTTAGTATGACACGGCAGTGGAATATCGAGCGGTTGGCAAAACTTAATACAAATATGTGCCAATGCTTGATAGGGGGCAATTAATGCGCCTTGTTTGTAGCTTGCATCAAATAATGCCAGTTCACTGCTAATGCTTTCAAGGGTGTCAATGTTAAGTCTGTTTATCGCTGTTTGGACTGGCGCTTGCTGATTTTTCCAAATCGCTTTTTGTTTAAACAGGGTGGCTAATGACTCACCTTGCAGTAACCCTTGCTGTACACTGAGTAAGGTATTTAGATCTTTATTGATGGCCCACAAAATACTCATTACTTCAGTATTATCACTGGCAAGCTTATTTAATACTTTTATTGCTTGTGTAGTATGGCCGTTTAACAGGGCATCACTTAAATCAAAAATATCGAATTTAGATTGGTTTAGCAGCCCTTGCATCACCAGTTGTTGGGTAATGAGAGCGTTACCATGTATTAGCGACAGTTTTTCTAACTCTTGAAAACAAGCCAGTAAATTGCCTTCAGTGGCATTAATTAAACTAAGCTTCGCTTCGTTTTGTAAATTGAGTGACAAGCGTTGGCACTGTTCATCGAGCCAACGTTTTAAGTGATTACCACTAAGCGGATAGCAGGGTACAAATAGCCCTTGCTTATCGAGTGCTTTAAACCACGCACCGCGTTGCACATCTTGGCTTGCTTTGGCGCCTTTAACAATTAAAATGGTGTCAGGGTTTTCAAGCTCAACGACCTTTTTAAAGGTGTTTGCGCCGGGGGTACCGGGTTTTTGCTGGTTTAAATCAAGCTCAATAATCGTACGCGCACTAAATAACGACATACTTTGATATTGTGCAATGATTTCTTGCCAATCAAAGCCTTGGGCTAAAGTGAATTTAATTACTTCATCAAAACCTTGCGCTTTTGCGCTATCGCGTATGAGCTGTACACATTGTGCCTCTTGAAAAGGCTCTTCACCAAAGACCAAATAAAAGGGTTTTAACCCTTTTTTTAATTCGCTAGGCAGCTGATTTGCATAACAACGCATTATAGTTGCGACAACTCTCTAACAATTCGACGACTCGCTTGCTGGCGAATTTCGCTGATCAGCAGTTCAAGCTCTTTTGCTTTAGCTAGTGCGTTGTCAGGGTCATCTTGGTAATTACGGTAAAGCTCAAAACGTTTTTCAATGGCTGCTTGTTTTGGACGTTTTACAACATAACTCACACTGTATGCCAGTTCATATTCTGCTACTTGTCCGTTTTGAAACAACGATAAGGTTTGACGCTCTAGCTGCTCTTTAAATAAATAAAGTTGCGCAGACTGTTTACTCGCAGGGACTAAAGTAACATCGCTCATAGTCAACTCTGTTTGCAAATAGCTAAACAACGCTGATTTTTGATCATCACCCACCAAGGTTAGCTGTTTTAAATCATCGGGTAGGCTTGATGCTTTTTTAAGGTGAAAGCCACAGCTCGATAACAAAAAACAGACTAGCACTAAGGCTAGTCCGTTTTTAATGGCATTTAAAGCAGCCATATTAGTTAGCTACCACGTTAAGTAATTTACCGGGTACATAAATTACTTTGCGGATTGTTGCACCATCAGTAAATTTAGTGACGTTAGATTCTGCAAACGCGAGTGCTTCTACTTGCTCTTGCGTTGCATCAGCTGCAACCGTTAGTTTTGCACGTAATTTACCGTTTACTTGTACTATGATTAGTTTTTCATCTTCAACTAGGGCAGATTCGTCAACTTTTGGCCATGCTGCATCTAAAATATCACCTTCTTTACCTAGATCTTGCCATAACTGATGCGATAAATGCGGTGTTATTGGTGCTAGCATAATAAGCAATGCTTCTAATGCCTCGTTTGCAATGGCAACATCTTGAGTATCGTTTAATGGCGCTTTTAATAACTTATTAGATAGCTCCATAATTGCGGCAATTGCCGTATTGAATGTTTGACGACGTTCAACATCATCGCTCACTTTTGCAATCGCTTTATGTAGCTCACGACGAAGTACTTTTTGCGGATTTGTAAGCGCTGATTTATCAAGTGCTTGGAAGCCAACCGTTTTAACATCTACCGCGTATTTCCATACACGTTTTAAGAAACGGTGCGCGCCTTCAACCCCTGAATCTGACCATTCAAGCGTTTGCTCTGGTGGTGCAGTAAACATCATAAACAAACGCACGGTATCTGCGCCGTATTGGGCAATTACTTCTTGTGGGTCTATGCCGTTGTTTTTCGACTTAGACATTTTGCTCATGCCAGATGAGAATACAGGTTCACCATCTTTTTTATGCCATGCCTTGGTTACGCGGCCTTTTTCGTCGGTTTCGGTATTAACATCGCTTGGCGAAATCCATATATCGCCGCCTTTTTCATCTTTACGATAAAATGTTTCAGCTAATACCATACCTTGACAAAGTAAGCGGTCGAATGGCTCGTCTGAATTAACTAAACCAAAGTCACGTAGTAATTTGTGGAAAAAGCGCGAATACAATAAATGTAAAATTGCATGCTCAATACCACCAATATATTGGTTTACTGGTAACCAGTAGTTAGCGGCTGCTGGATCTAACATGCCTTCGTCATGGCGCGGACTACAGTAGCGAGCGTAATACCATGATGATTCCATAAAGGTGTCAAAAGTATCAGTTTCATGAGTGGAAGGTACACCATTTACAGTCGTTTTAGCCCATTCTGGGTCGGCTTTAATTGGTGAGGTAACGCCATTCATTACCACATCTTCTGGTAAACGCACTGGTAGCATATCTTCAGTGGCAGCAAGCTCATTACCGTTCTCATCACTCAGCATTGGAATTGGCGAACCCCAGTAACGCTGACGGCTTACGCCCCAATCGCGTAGACGGAAGTTTACTTTACGCTCGCCCACACCTAATGCTTCTAGTTTGTCGGCAACAGCGTTAAAGGCGTTTTCAAAATCAAGGCCATCAAATTCACCTGAGTTAACCAGTACACCTTTTTCGGTGAATGCTTCTTGGGCTAGGTTTACTTCAAGCTCAGAGCCTTCAGCAGGGGCAATAACTTGTTTAATGTCGAGGCCGTAGGCTGTTGCAAATTCAAAGTCACGTTGGTCATGAGCAGGTACTGCCATTACCGCACCTGAGCCGTAATGCATTAATACAAAGTTAGCAACCCAAATTGGTACTTGCTCGCCCGTTAATGGATGAGTAGCGTAAAAGCCCGTTGCAATGCCTTTTTTCTCCATAGTTGCCATGTCTGCTTCGGCAACTTTAGTGTTTTTGCATTCTTCAACAAACATTGCAATCGCGTCGCTATTTTTCGCCGCTTCTTGTGCAATAGGGTGGCCACCGGCAACGGCTAGGTATGTTACACCCATAAATGTATCTGGGCGCGTAGTGTATACGCTAAATTTTTCGTTGTTATCGGTACGTGTAAATTCTATGTCTAAGCCTTCAGAGCGACCAATCCAGTTGCGCTGCATGGTTTTAACTTGTTCAGGCCAGTCTTCTAATTTGTCTAAATCGTCTAATAGCTCTTGTGCGTAGTCGGTAATTTTAATAAACCACTGAGGAATTTCTTTTTGTTCTACTACCGCACCTGAACGCCAACCGCGGCCGTCAATTACTTGCTCGTTAGCTAATACAGTTTGATCCACTGGATCCCAGTTAACCGTTGACATTTTTTTGTACACTAGGCCTTTTTCGTAAAGCTTAGTGAAAAACCATTGTTCCCATTTGTAATATTCTGGGTGGCAAGTCGCAATTTCGCGATCCCAATCGTAACCAAAACCTAATTGCTTAAGTTGGTTACGCATGTAATCAATATTTTCGTAAGTCCACTTTGCAGGGGCTGTTTTATTTTTAATAGCCGCGTTTTCTGCTGGTAAACCGAACGCATCCCAACCCATAGGCTGCATTACGTTTTTGCCTTGCAAGCGCTGGAAGCGAGAAACCACGTCACCAATGGTGTAGTTACGCACATGACCCATATGCAGTCGACCACTTGGATAAGGAAACATTGAGAGGCAATAGTATTTTTCTTTGCTCTCATCTTCTGTGGCTTTAAATACTTGGTTTTCTTCCCAGTAGCGTTGGACTTTTGACTCTATGTCTTGTGGGTTATATTGCTCTTGCATTTACGTTTCCAAACTTCTTGCATACTAATAAAAAATTGTCGATAGGATACCCCAAATAAAGCGCTATTCACAGCGTCAAAGCGGCGCTTTTTGTAAATTTGCGAGTAAATTAGTTTTCAGTACAGGTTAACCTATACTTATCTATGATATAGAGTAAATCAGCAGACGTTTTGAAGGAGTATAAAATGGCAGATTACAGAGCATGGCTTAGTGATTTAACCGATTGGTTAAAAGATGTAAAAGAGCATGAAGTTAAAGCCGCAGTAAAGCGATTTATTGAATCTGAGCAGGCACTTAAAGATTTAGGTGAAGAAAAATATCAGCTTTATCGTAATTACTTAATGCGTGACATTTCTCATCTACAAGAAAATAACAACTACTATAATTCGCTTGCATGGCAGGAGCTTAAAGAGTCATTGTGGTTTGAGCTTTCTCATATTGAAGATAAAACACAGCTAGAATGGCAGTCGTTAAGTGAAGATTTTAAGCATAATGGTGTTTATCACGCAGGCGAATGGATAGCCATGGGCACATTAGTATGTAAGAATTGCAACCATAGCTACGATGTTTATCATGCGACGCAAATTATTCCGTGTACACAGTGTGATGGCATCTACTTTAGCCGCCAGGCTTTACAACCTTAAATATGAATATTGAGTGGCTTATATAGCCACTCAATATGTCCAAAACCTAGCGAATATGCTGGTAAAAAAAGAAGTTAGAATGACGAAAAAATTGCTGCCACTACCCGTATCAAATCTTGCACCGAGTATTTCATCGAGCCATGTAAACACCTGCATGAGCAACCCATACCCAGAGCAACTTACCTTTATAGGCCAACAACGTGCGCAAAGTGCCTTGGACTTCTCTTTAGGAATGGACCTACCCGGTTATAATGTTTATGTAATGGGAGAGGCGGCACACGGGCGTTTTACTTTAGTAAAAGACAAATTAAAACAACACGCTAAAGAGCGCACAACACCGCATGAATGGTTATATGTTAATAACTACGACGATCACCGTGAGCCTATTGCGTTATTTATGCATGCAGGGCAAAGCAAACAATTAGCCGATGATATTGACTCATTTATTGATGAAGTGCTCGACACTTTTCCTGCTGCATTTGATAACCCTGCTTATCAGCGTAAGAAAAAATCGATAGACCGTGAATTTAACGATGCTTACGACGGCGCAATTACCGCGGTAGAAATAGCTGCGCTTGAGCAAAGCGTGGCATTAATTGAAGAAAAAGGCGTGGTCGGGTTTGCACCGTTAATTGATGGTAAGCAACTTACCGATAATGAATTTTCTGATTTGGAAGATGATTTACGCGAAATGTTTTTTGAGCGCATAGAAAAATTAGAAGATGCCCTCATTGAAGCGCTTATTGAGTTACCGCGCTGGAAACGTGAATCCAAAGAAAAGCTCCGTAATCTTAAAAAGTCTACTGCTGAGCAAGCCACTAAACCGTTATTAAAAGATTTAGAACATAAATACGCCAGCCATATTGGTGTGCTGCGTTATTTAAAAGATATACGTGTAGAAATTATTGATGCCGTGCTCGAATGGCTTGATGATGAAGGCGAAAGCGAAGAAAACAAAGAAGACTTTGACCGTAAAGGCATGCTTACCGACTTTTTTGCGCCAAATATTTTAGTTGAATACAAAGAAGGCGATGCGGCACCGGTTGTTTACGAGCCAAACCCAACCTTTGGTAATATTTTTGGCAAAATTGAATATGCCACATCGCAAGGGTCGTTAATTACTAGTTATCGCTCAATTCAGCCTGGTGCGCTGCACCGCGCCAATGGCGGCTATTTAATTATGGACGCTGAAAAAGTAATGGCTCAACCCCAAGTGTGGGATGGGTTAAAACTATCGCTAAAAACCCATCAAATTAAAAATGATTTACCTTACCAAGACAGTGTTGTTGGCAGCAGCTTTACGCTTCGCCCGCAGTTAATACCGCTTGATGTAAAAATTATCCTACTTGGCTCACGTGAGCTTTATTACACCATCGGTGAATACGATGAAGAGTTTGCCGAGTTATTTAGAGTACTTGCCGATTTTGATTATTACTTACCAAGTAGCGATAAGCTGCAGTATCAGTTTATTACTAAAGTGAGCGATTACTGCGAGCAAACATTAAAGTGCACGTTAAACGAACCAGCAATGGTGCGATTACTTAAATTTAGTTATCGCCAAGCAGAGCACCATAATAAGCTATCAGCTCGTTTTGCCGATGTACTAGAGCTTGTGGCTGAGGCCAGTTTTTACGCTAAGCAAGATAAGTTGACGGTGATTGATGCTCGCCATATTGACGAAGCCATAGAAGGCAAACAATACCGTACAGGGCAAATTAGCGAAAACATGCTCAGCGATATAAAAGAAGGGCACACTTTAATAGCTACCGACGGGCAAGCCGTAGGTAAAGTTAATGGTTTAACGGTACTGCACATTGGTGACACCTCATTTGGCACACCTGCACGCATTACTGCAACCGTTTACGCCGGCGCTGACGGCGTTATTGATGTGGAACGCGAAGCCGAGCTGGGTAAAGCAATTCACTCAAAGGGGGTAATGCTGCTTACCGGTTATTTAGGTAACAAATACGCGCAGCACTTTAGCTTAACACTCAGTGCGAATATCGCCATTGAACAAAGTTATGGCTACATAGACGGTGATAGCGCTTCATTAGCCGAACTTTGTGCGCTAATTTCAGCAATCACCAGCCTACCAATTAGTCAGTCTATTGCACTAACTGGTTCAATCAACCAGCATGGTGATGTGCAGGCAATTGGTGGTGTAAACGAGAAAATAGAAGGCTTCTTTAAGCTATGTAAAATGCGCGGCTTAACGGGCGAGCAAGGGGTTATTATTCCTAAATCGAACCAAGTTAATTTGGTGCTTGATGACGAAATACTCAATGCCGTTGAGTTAGGTAAGTTTAATATTTATGCTGTGGAAACCGTTGACCAAGCGCTAAACTTATTAATGGATATTGAAGCGGGTGATATGGTTGATGAACACTACCCAGAAGACTCAGTCAATGGCATTGCATTAGCGCGTTTAAAAGACATTGCTGATATTGTTAATGGCGATAACAGCGACGAAAAAGACCACGACTCAGAAGATGAAAAAGGGGAGTTATGATCAATATAATTTTACTGATTGTTATTGCGATTTTTTGTGTTTTAATTTTTAAAAACAGTAAAAAAGCCAAGCAGCAAGCAATCGCTAACGCGCAAATTGAAAGTGATTATTTAATTGCTAATGCAAAGGTAGAAGGCGTTCAAGAAACCGCATCTGGCTTGCAATATAAAATAATCCATAAAGGACAGAGCGAAAATACACCTAGCCCAACGAGTATGGTGAAAGTGCATTATCATGGCACTTTAATTGATGGCACTGTATTTGACAGCTCAGTAGAGCGTAAAACGCCGATTAGCTTTGGCTTAAACCAAGTTATTAAAGGTTGGACCGAAGGCCTACAACTGATGAGTCCGGGCGATAAATTTCAGTTTTATATACCGCATCAGCTCGCCTATGGTGAAAAGCGAGTAGGCAGCATCCCGCCTGCATCATTGCTTATTTTTGATGTGGAATTATTGGCAATAGAATCCTAGAAAATTGTAGCTAATGATCGTTTATATAACTAAGCGGTCATTACATTGTTAGTTATTCACTCGCAAATTTAATTTGTCCAATAGTAAGCTTAAATTCCCCCGCCTGTTTACCTGCAATCATAAACCCAAGCTGCTTTATATCATCAAAGCTAATTGTAGGCTGTTGCTCAAGTAATCGCCCGCGATAAGTAAGTTGGAAATCCTCAGGTAAAAACTCAATATTAAGCCACTCGCTCTGTGTGGTACTAAACGAGCGTGTATAAGCTGCTCCATCCATGTACTTATTAGTTCTTAAGCGTAGTTGGTAGGTTTGACCATCACCCTTAACACGCAGCACTATTTTAGTGATGTTTTGGTTTTTTACATCCAATGGTGTTCTTATAGAAGCAAACCCACCATTATTTGCAAGCGATACGTTGCCTGTAAACACTAAATTGTCGTTTTCATACAAAGCCTGACTATTAGAAATGCCACCCATCACCGAATCATTAACCACATACCAGCGAGCATTAGCGTTTGCCTCGGTGGTAGCAAACAGTAAGTTAAAAACAAATAGTGATGAGAGTTGTTTGGTGGTCATGAGCTCTTCCTCGTAGCTTTTATATTTAATACGATACGATAGATTAATTGTTCACTCTTTTGAGAATTAATCTACACCTAGCGGCTATTTTCAATGTGAACTCTCGTTATTGATTTTATTCGCTTGAGCAAAAATTAAAAAGCGCGTAATTTAACCGCGTTACCTATTTTAATAACAAGTATAATAATGAAAGCACAAGAACTAGAACAATTAGCGTTATCTAAAGCCGAAACCCGAGAAGTGATCACGCCGTATGCCTTTGAGGTTGATAATGCTTTACTTGGCTTGCCTTTGGCTTCGCCGACTCGGCGCGCATTAGCTATGATTATCGATGTAGCATTAATATTCTTAGCTGCAAAGCTCAGTGCAACTATTATTGCATTCGTTGCTGCGATGGCTTTTTACAAAGGAACGGCGCAGCAATACCTTCCTAAAATGTCGAGTGTGTGGCGAAGAATACTAAAAATAGTAGCAGCAAGTATTTTATTTGTAAGCGCTCTCGCTGTGCTTTCAATTGGCATAGATTACCTAGAAAGCGACAACGCTGATCAAGGCTTAACTGTTCAAGGCGTAAAAATACAGGATGACATTCAGCTTACCTCCACAGAAAAAAAGCAGGTAAATGCCTACTTAGTGCAAACAGCAGACGAAAGCTGTGAGCAACCTTGCCAACTAAATGCGCTTGATAATTTGATAGGGCAAGTACCCAAATTAGCCGAAATGGACGACTTACAAAGCCCACAACTTGCAAAAGTACTTTTACAATTATTAGTGCTTAGTGAGAACAACGAAATAAAGCCTACTCAGTTAATTGAAGATAAACCAAAACAAACAACCACACACAGTATTTTGCAGTGGGGCAAAGGTATTATTCAAGATTTAGGTTTGGGTTTTGGCTGGGCTGCTGTGTACTTCACACTATTTTCATTACTATGGCGCGGTCAAACCCCTGGTAAAAAGCTCTGTAACACTCGAGTAGTTGCATTAAATGGTGAGCCGCTGGGTTTACTTGATTGTTTTGGCCGCTACGGTGGTTATGGCGCAGGTTTTGCCACCGGCTTGTTAGGCTTTTTACAGTAAGCGTCTAGCGAACCACACCTAGCATCGATGTTCTGATTATCTAAAAATACCTGCTCAATGATAAATTCGGAGCAGGTGATGAAAACTTACAGAACAAGCGCACAGTGGCAGCAGCTTTTGCTG